>DAOMBL010000236.1:0-6004 GCA_035427325.1 Casimicrobiaceae bacterium | reverse complement strand
GGAGACGTCGGCGATGCGCCGGCCGCTCGACGCCGTTCGCGCGGACGCGCTCGCGCAGGGCTGGCACCCGCGCGTGCTCGCGTACCTGCTGCCCGCGTCGGCGCAGGAGTTCGAGAGCCGGATGCGCGCGGGGTTCCACCGCCTGCGCGTCGACACCCTGCTGCGCCCGGGCATGCCGCCGGGAGGGGCCGCCGACGCGGGCTCCGCGGCGCTCGCGACGCGCTTCGCGCCGATCGAAGTCAACAACGGCGGCTCGCAGGGCCACTGGATCTGCTCGGCGGTCAACCACGCGCTCCTCGCCGGCCTCGGCCTCGAAGGCCGGAAGATCTTCGACCGTCCCGACGCGCTCATCGACGAGGTGTACGAGGCGTTCGTCGACTGGCTCGCGGACCGGATGACCGGCAAGCGCTTCGCGCACGCGTTTCCGCGCGGCCACGTGCCGCTCGCGTTCCTGAGCGGTCCCTACCCGGGCCGGATGGTGAACGACATCGAGGGGCCCCGGATCGCCGCCCGCATCGCGGACCGCTACGGCGTCGCCGCCGACTACTTCGTCGGCTTCGCGGACCTCGAACTGGGTCGCCGCGTGCGCGTGCGCGAGCGCGAACTCGCGCTGGTGAAACGGCGCGGCGCGGACGACGCGGACTCGTTCGCGGTCTGGAGCGACCTCTACGTCACCGACTCGATGGGCTACGTGGCCGCGGCGGTGGACAGCGACGATGCGGCCACCCGCGAACTCGCCCGGGCGTTCCTCGAGGGCCGGGTGCTGGGGATCAGCGCGTGGCCGGGCCGGGAGCTGTGCGAGAACGACAAGCTGCACGCGGTCGACAAGGCCAATGCGCACGCGCTGCGCGCCTCGCTCGGCCTGTCGGCGGGCGACGCGGCGGTGCTGCAGCAGGCGTCACCGCCGGCGTTCGCGATCGGCGGCGACGACGCGACCTCCGCCGTGCTCCGCGACGCGCGCGAACGCTGGGTGATCAAGGCGCGCTTCGGCTGCGGCGGCAGTTCGGTGATCATCGGCGCGAAGCCGTCCTGGCCGACGCAGCGCCTCCCGCAGATCGAGCGTGGCGCCGGGACCTCCGAGCTGCGGCGCGTCGAGATCGCCGACATCGCGCGCGACGCCGGCGTGGCGCTCGGCCTGGACGGCGAGGGCCGCATCGACGACGCCTCGTGGCGCGCGCTGTGGCCGCACCTCGTGGCGTTCGTCGCCCGGTCGCCCGGATACTACGTCGCCCAGCAGCGCGTCGAACCCGCCGCGTTCCGCGCGATGATCTTCGATGGCGCGCGCCTCGACGCGTTCGACGCGACGACCGACTTCGCCGCGGCGTTCACGCTCGGCTGGCGGCGCGACGGTCCCGGACTCGTGCCCGCGGGCACCCTGTGCCGCGCGGTGCCGGTGGGCCACCCGCACACCAACATCACCACGCGCGGCGCCCTGCTGCCTGTGATGTGCGAGGACGAGTTCGACCGCCTCTACGTCGCGCTCGGCCTCGACCGCGCCGGCGGTGAAGCGCCCTCGCGCTCCGACGAAGCGCGGGCAGGCGCGCCGCTTCCCGCCTGACGGTCACGCCGGCCCGAAGCCGGCGGCGGAGCCGCCGGCGCGGGCCGGGCCGGCACGACGTCGTCCCGCACGTGCGGCATCAGGCGAGCGTGACGACCGCTTCGAGGTAGTCGGCGGGCACCACCAGCGTCTCGCAGCCGGGCCGGTTCCAGCGCCCGAGCAGTTCGACGAGCGCGGCCTCGAGTTCGCGCCCTCGATCGGCGGGCAGCGCCGCGAACGCCTTGTGCGTCGGGCCGTACCAGCTCCGGAACACGTCGATCCAGTGCTGCGCCGAGCGGTAGCGGAACATGAACGGCACCGTCTCGCAGCGGATGTCCGCCGCGCGCGACCCGAAGAGCCGGACGAGGTGCGGCTCGGTGCCCCACAGCATCGGCGAGCGCAGCCCGGGCGGCGGGGGCACGAACGACGCCATCAGGCGGAACAGGTCGCCGATGAAGCCGCCCGGCGTCCAGCACGCGAGGCCGATGCGGCCGCCGCGACGCACGACGCGCACGAGTTCGGCGGCGGCGCGATCGGGGTCGGGCGCGAACATCACGCCGAAGGTCGAGAGCGCGACGTCGAAGCTTCCGTCGGCGAACGGGAGCGCCTCCGCGTCGGCCTCGCGGAAGGCCATCGGCAGGCGGTCGGCCTCCGCGCGGCGGCGGCCCTGGTCGAGGAGCGCGGGCACGTAGTCGGTCGACGTCACCTTCGCGAACCGCCGCGCCGCCGCGAGCGAGGCGTTGCCGTTGCCGGCCGCGACGTCGATGACCGTCTCGTCCGACTGGAGGTCGACGGCTTCGCAGATCGATTCGCCGACGACCTGCAGCGTGGTGCCGATGATGCCGAAATCCCCGGACGCCCAGGTCGCCTGCTGGCGGACCTTGATGGCGGCGAGGTCGATGACGGGTGCGGGGGTCGCGGCCGGGACCGCGCGTTCGGTGACGGTGGACATGTCGGGTTTCCTTCGTTGGAGGGAGGTGACGCCGCCCGGCATCGATTCGAGGCGAGGCGCGACGAGCCCATCGTGCCCTCGATGGAGCGCGTCCGCCCGATCGCGTATCCTTGCGGCATGCTCGCGCGTCCGGAGTGCGGGCACGCGTTGACCGTACGTCCGGCGCACCCGTCCGAAACTCCGGCGGGCCGCGGGGTTCCGATGCGCGACATGGGTCACGACACGCTGTCCGAAGTGCTGCGCGCCGTGCGCCTGCGCGGTGCCGTGTACTTCTACGTCACCGGCGAGGCGGACTGGTCCGCGGAGGCGCCGCCGGGACGCGACATCGCGGCCGAGGTGATGCCCGGCGTCGACCACGTGATCGAGTACCACGTCGTCGCGCGCGGTCAGTGCTGGGCGGCGGTCGTCGGCGCGGCTCCGGTCCGCCTGTCGGAAGGCGACGTCGTGCTGTTCCCGCAGGGAGACGCGCACGTCGTGTCGAGCGCTCCCGGCCTGCGGCCGGCGAGCGACAGCCGGGCGGAGATCATCGCCGCCGCGCACCTGCCGAAGCCGGTCCCGGTCGCGATGCGGGGCCCGGCGCCGCCGGTCCCGATTCCCGACGAGGGCGCGCCCAACGTCCTCGTCTGCGGCTTCCTCGGTTGCGACCTCCGGCCGTTCAATCCGCTGGTCGCCTCGCTGCCCCGGCTCCTCCACATTCCCGCGACGGGCGGCAGCGACTGGGTCGCGACGATGATGCACCAGGCGGTGCGCGAGACGCGCGAGCATGGCGCCGGCAGCGAGGCGGTCCTCGAACGGCTTTCCGAGACGATGTTCGTCGACGCGATCCGCCGGCACCTGGGTGCGTTGCCGGAAGGTTCGAGGGGCTGGCTCGCGGGGCTGCGCGATCGCACGGTCGGCAAGGCGCTCTCGCTCCTGCACGAGCGTCCGGCCGACCCGTGGACGATCGAACGGCTCTCGGAGCGGGTCGGCCTGTCGCGCTCGGCGCTGCACGATCGGTTCGTGCACTTCGTCGGACACGCGCCGATGCAGTATCTCGCGCACTGGCGGATGCAGGTGGCCGCCGGGGCGCTCGCGGAGTCGTCCTCGCCGGTCGCCTCGATCGCCCTCGACGTCGGCTACGATTCGGAGGCAGCGTTCAGCCGCGCGTTCAAGCGCATCGTCGGCGTGCCGCCGGGCGAGTGGCGCAGGCGCCACCGTCCCGGTGCCCTGTCCGCGACGAACGTCGAGGGTTGACCCGGTGATCCCGCACGCCCCCCGGAGCCGCCATGGCGCGCGGGGGGCCATCGTCGCCGCGATCGCGATCGTGCTCGCCGCGTGTTTCGCGACGGCGCAGGCCGCCATCGAACTCGGTGCGCCCGCGCACGCGTACCTGGTGCTGCGCGCGCTCGCCGCGAAGGCGACGAACGCCGAGCAGGTGCTGCCCCACCTGTCCGCGAACTACCGGCGCGTCGTGTCGAACCTGCCGCGCGCGGAACGCGACGACTGGTTCCAGCGCTTCAGGCGATTCCCGCCCGGACCGGTGACGATCCAGGCGCAGGCGCAGGCGGGCGACCGCTGCGCGCTGGGCGCGGTCGCCCGCGACGCGTCGCACGTCAAGTGGTCGGGCCGCATCGAGATGCTGCGCGAGGGCGGCGCGTGGAAGCTCGACGACGAGCGCTGGACGTCGGACTACCGCTGATCGGGATGGCCCACGACGTCGCGAAGTGGCTCTACCGGCTCGACGGGAGCTTCGCGTGGGCGTCGCCGTTCGACTTCGACCGCGACCGCGCGTTCGCCGACGCGACCGGGCGGGTGCGCCTCGTCCTCGAACCCGGCGGCACGATCACGGTGACGCGCGGCTACGCCTGGAACGGCTGCAGCCCGAAGTTCCGCCTGCTCGACCTCCTGGTCGGGACACCCGAGGGCGTGGTGAACGCGCGCACCGGGCAGCGCAAGACCTACTACGCGTCGCTCGTCCACGACGCGCTCTACCAGTTCCTCGGGGACGGACTGCCGCTCTCGCGCGCGCAGTGCGACCGCGCATTCCTGCTCCTGATGCGCGAGTCAGGCTTCCGCCTCGCGGGCATCTACTGGCTCGCCGTGCGGGCCTTCGGCGGAGTCGTGCATGCGGCGACGCGCGGCCACCGCCGCTGGCGCGGGACCGCGGTGCGCATCGCGTCCGATGCGGCCGCGCCGCGCGTGCCGGACGTACCTGCATCGCCGCCGCATCTCGCGGGAACACGGCAGGACGGGCTCGGTCGCGCCCCGTCGCCCGCGATGGCGGTGGCGTCGGTCGACCACTTCGTGCTCACCGTGGCCGACGTCGAGGCGAGCGTCCGCTTCTACGAGGACGCGTTGGGGATGCGTTCGGAAACGTTCGCAGGCGGCCGGCGCGCGCTGCGGTTCGGCGCGCAGAAGATCAACCTGCATCCGTCGGGGAACGAATATGCGCCGCATGCGGCCCGTCCGACCCGGGGCTCGGGCGACTTCTGCCTGCTCGCCGACGTACCGCTCGACGACGTGATCGCGCACCTGCGCGAGCGGGGCATCGCGATCGAGGAAGGCCCGGTCGCGCGGACCGGCGCGACCGGGCCGATTCGCTCGGTGTACTTCCGCGATCCGGACGGGAACCTGGTCGAAGTCGCCCGGCCGGCCGAGGCGCAGGCCGGGTAGCCAACCGTCGCCGGCGGAGGGTTCGCCGGAGGGGCGGCGGTCCGGCGCCCGCTGCGCGGCGTCAGTGCAGGCGTTCGCGCGTCTTGCGTCCGCCGTCCGGTGGTCCGCGGCGCGACCCGCGTTCGCGCGTCGCGTCCGTGCGCCGGCGCTCGTGCCAGTAGCGGTAGATGAGCACCGCGGCGAGCGGCAGCTCGTCGACGAGCGAGGCGCGCTTCTCCTTGTCGTCGATCCACTCGGCGAACTCCGGGTCCTGGTCGCCGAAGGCGAGCGCCTCGACCGGGAAGATCCAGTCGCGCGCCTCGCGCGCGTCGTAGAGCGGCTGCCAGTCGTCCTCGCGCAGCTTCACGCCCGCCATGTAGCCCTCGCACCACGCGGTCGCCTCGGCGGGCGTCTTGTCCGCACGCGGGCGTTCCGGATCCGCGAGGTAGAGCAGCGGCTTGAAGCGCGTCGGCGACTCGTCGAGCGTGCGCTGCAGTCCGACCACGTGGCGCAGCATCAGCGCCATCACGCGCTGCGCCTGCTCGTTCGACGCGTACGCGGGCGTGGCGGCCCGCCCGCCCTCGCTCCACACGCCCGGCAGCCACTCGGAGGGCTGGATGACTTCCGGCCCGCTGACGATCGCGCAAAGGTACCCGTCGAGCATCTCGAGGTCCATGCAGTCCTGCGGCACGGCGTCGGAGGAGAGGAACGCCTCGAGCTCGTCGAGTTCGGCGTCGGACAGGGGTTCGTCGAGGGCGCGGTCGGACATGCGGGGATCGGGCGATGGTCCGCCCAGGGGGAAGGCCGACCAGCATACACGCTCCCGCGGGAGAGCCCTGCGGAGCGCGTACCGGCGCCGTGCTACGCTGGCGCGCCACACTCCG
>DAOMBL010000235.1:0-6032 GCA_035427325.1 Casimicrobiaceae bacterium | reverse complement strand
TCGTCTCGCGGGGAAGGTCCAACGTCCGGAAGCGGGCCTTAAACTCCGGGATCAGCGCAGGCTCGGCGTCGTCGCTCTCGAACCAGGCCTTGAGGTCGAGAAAGTCACGCGCGGTTGTCGACTCCACCGACCCCGAATAGCGGTTCACGAACACGCTGGCCCAGTACCAGTGACGCAGCTTGCGCTGCCCGTCGAGCTGCCGGTTGGCCGGCAGTGCCCGCGTTGCGGCCAGCGCCGCGGCGAATGCCGGCAGGATCGACACGTACGGCAGGTATTGCGACGAGATCGCACCGAACTCTTGCGGATGGCGCAACAGGCTAATCGCCCGCTCAATGGCGTCAACCGCATCGCGCCACCGCCTTTCGAAGTCCTGCACGGTGGGCACCAGCACTTCCTCGCGCAGCGAGCCATCGGCTTCGCGCACCTTCTTCTCCTGCCCTGGGAGCAGGAAGTACAGGTACTTCGGCGAGCAATAAGCCTGGCGCAGGATCGACATCACCTGCAGGATGTAGACGTTGAGCCGCTCGCTTTCGACGAACTCCAGGCGCGGCGCAGCCTCCCGCCAGAGGTGCTTGAGCTGCAACCCCTTGGGCTTCAGCAGTGCGTTGACGAGGTCGAAGACGTCGAGGCGGATACCGCGGCTGTTGATCTGGGTGAAGATGTCGCAGACCTTGTCCAGGTCCAGGTCACGGTCGAGCTCGATGTAGGCGATCTGGTACTGCTCGGTGATGCCCTTTAGGTGCTCGCCGAACGCTCGGGCATCGGCTGCATGTCGTGTCGCAGCCTCGGCCGCAGGGCCGTCGCCTGCCTGCGCTGCTTCCTTCTCCTTGGCCTGCCAGTGCTTCTCGTAGTCCTGCACCCAATTGGGCAGCGCCCATCCGCCTTGTCCGACCACGGCGAGCGGAAACATGTGGCTGTCGAACTGCGCAGCGCGATCCTCGAGCAGCTTCTCGCCGCGCTGCGTCCAGTCGTACTCGAAGGCCTGGTCGTACGCCTCCTCCATGAACTGATCGACGCGGATGAAGTAGAGGAAGCGGTTCTGGCGGCTCGGCGCCGGCACATCCGGGGCGAGAAAGGCGTAGTACATCGCGGTCAGCCGCTGCTGGCCGTCCAGCACGATGTGGGAGGGATCCGTCTTGCCGTTGAAGCCGTACAGCGGCTCGCAGGCCAACGCGGTGAAGTTCTCAGTCTTGCCCTTCCAGAGCAACAGACTGCCGATGTAGTAGTCGAGGAAGATTGACCGCAGCAGTTCTCGGATGTCCCACGGCTTCCACTCAAATTCCCGTTGGAAGTCGGGGATCACGTAGCGGCCCTCGCGCAGGCGGCCGATCAGCGTGGTCAGGCTGACATGGTCGGGCTTCTGTGCGTCCTTCATGACTTGTCCCCAATGATCTCGCCGAGCAGCCCTTCGGTCTCCTTCTCGAGTGCGAGGATGTCCGCCCGAATCTCCTCCAGCGTGCGCAGCGGCTGCGGCTTGTAGAAGTAGCGCGTGAAGCTGATCTCGTAGCCGGCCTTGACGCTGTCCGGCACGTACCAGGCGTCGGGCGCGTGGGGCAGCACCTCGCGCCGGAGGAAGGCCTCGATGCCGCCGTCTTCCAGCAGTGGCACCTGCTCGGTGTCGCGGAGATCCGGATCGGGCTCATACTCGACCACGGCGGGCTTGCCGGCGATCGTCGCCTCGAACAACCCGCGCAACGGGTCGGCCGCAGTGCCCTTCTTGTGGATCCTGCGGATCACCGGCGGCGCATCGTCGGCGCGCTCCGCGGATTCCTTCAGGGCCTTGATCTCCTTGGGCGAGTAGGCCCGTTCGGGGTCGACGCCCGCAAGGCGCAGCGGCCGCTCGACGGTCACCTTCCAGTAGCCGAAGGCGGCATTCGGGAAGGGCTTCGACTGCTCGGTCTCCTCGAACTTCAGGAACGCGTCGCAGATGCGCGCGATGTCGTCGTCCGAAAGCTCGCAGTTCTTCTTGCCCAGGTTCTTGCGCAGCGGCTTGAACCACTGCGTGGCGTCGATGAGTTGCACCTTGCCCCGACGGCGTGCGGGCTTGCGGTTGGTGAGCACCCAGATGTAGGTCGCGATCCCGGTGTTGTAGAACATGTTGAGCGGCAGCGCGACGATGGCCTCGAGCCAGTCGTTCTCGATCAACCAGCGGCGGATGTTGCTCTCGCCCTGGCCGGCGTCGCCGGTGAAGAGCGAGCTGCCGTTGTGCACCTCGGCGATGCGGCTGCCGAGCTTGGTGCCGCGCTTCATCTTGCTGAGCATGTTCGCCAGGAACAGCATCTGGCCGTCGCTCGAGCGGGTGACGAGCGAGTACTCGGGGTCGCCGGCGTGCTCGATGAGAAAGCGCGGGTCCTTGATGCCGTCCTTGCCGCCCATGCGTTCCAGGTCGCTCTTCCAGCTCTTGCCGTAGGGCGGGTTGGAGAGCATGAAGTCGAACTCGCGCGACGGGAACGCGTCGTTGGCGAGCGTGGAGTGCTCCGGGCCGCCGACGATGTTGTCGGCGGCATCACCCTCGCCCTTGAGCAGCAGGTCAGCCTTGCAGATGGCATAGGTCTCGGCGTTGATCTCTTGGCCGTACAGGTGCGTGGCGACCTGCTTGCCGTGCTGCCGCGCAAGCTCCTGAAGCGTTTCCTCGGCGACCGTCAGCATGCCGCCCGTACCGCAGGCGGCGTCGTAGAGAAGGTAGGTGCCGGATTCGATCTCGTCGGCGATCGGCAGGAAGAGCAGCTTCGCCATCAGCTTGACGGCATCCCGCGGCGTCCAGTGCTCGCCGGCTTCTTCGTTGTTCTCCTCGTTGAAGCGCCGGACCAGTTCCTCGAACACCGTGCCCATGCCGTGGTTGTCCAGGCCGGGATGCTTCACCGAGCCGTCGCTGTTGAGCACCGGGTTCGGGCTCAGGTTGATGTCGGGGGAGAGGAACTTCTCGATCAGCGTGCCGAGTGCATCGGCCTTGGAGAGCCGCGGGATCTGGTTGCGGAATTCGAAGTTCTCGAGGATGTCCTGCACGTTCGGCGAGAAGCCATCGAGGTAGGCCTCGAAGTCGGCCTTGAGCTGCTGCTGGCTGGCGCGCGCCTTGAGGTCACGCAGCGTGAACCGGGACGTGTTGTAGAAGGCCTGGCCGGCGGCCTGGCGCAACGCCTGGTCCTGGTTGGTGATCCCGGCCTTGTCGAGCGAGGCCTTCATGTCGAGCACGGCTTGCTTGGTGGGCTCGAGCACGGCATCGAGGCGGCGAAGCACGGTCATCGGGAGGATGACATCGCGGTACTTGCCGCGGACGTAGAGGTCCCGCAGGACGTCGTCGGCGATGCCCCAGATGAAGTTGGCGATCCAGTTGAGTTGGGTTGGTTCCATTTCTATCGCCCGGTTCCCGGCCACAGCCAAGCGAAGTCGACGCTCAGCTGCCCGTGTTGGCGGCTCGCGGCGCTATCGCGATGCGCCTGGTTGGGGGTTCTCGCCATGACACGTCCTCTTGTTCTCACTCGGACACCTCCACAACCCCGCCCACAGGCCCCGCATCGTTGAACAGCGCGATATAGGGCGCATAGCGAAAGCGCCGGTTCCGCGCATAGCCGGTCATCTCGCTGAGCACGCCCAGCTTCACCAGCCGGGACACCAGGCTGTTGGCCGCGGCGTACGTTGTGCCGGTCATCTTCTGCACGTCATTCACGGCGACGATCGGCCGGTCGAACAGCGATTCGAGCACCTTGTGGCCGTTGCCGGCCGCGCGACCGAGATGTGTCGTGATCGCAGTACGGTGCTGCTCGCGCAGTTGCAGGATGCGCCGCGCCGTCTCCGCCGCTTCGGCGGCCACCTCGATCACGCCACGCAGGAAGAATGCCAGCCACGGTTCCCAGGCTCCCCGCGTGCGTACCGCCTGCAAGTGCTCGTAGTAGGCCTGCCGGTGCTGCTTGAAGTAGCGCGACAGATAGAGCACCGGCTTCTGCAGCAGCCCGCGCTCGGTCAGGAGCACGGCGATCAGCAGGCGGCCGACGCGCCCGTTGCCGTCGAGGAACGGATGGATCGTCTCGAACTGGACGTGCGCGAGCGCGATCTTCACCAGCGGCGGCAGTTCATCGTGCGCGTACAGGAAGGTTTCGAGGTCGCCGAGCGCCGCGGGCACCTCGTGGTGCGGTGGCGGCACGAAGGTGGCGGTGGCGAGCGTGCAGCCGGCCGGGCCGATCCAGTTCTGGCTGGTGCGCAGCTCTCCGGGCTGGAGCCTGCCGCCGCGCAGGCCACGCATCAGCTCGGCATGGATCTCGCGGATCAGCCGCACCGACACCCGCAGCTCGGCTAAGCGCGCCAGCCCGCGATTCATGGCGCGCACGTAGTTGATCACCTCGTCCACGTCGCGCGGCAAGGTCTGCTCGAAGAGCTTCGCCTCGGCGGCGAGCAGGTCGTGCAGCGAGCTTTGCGTGCCCTCGATCTGACTGGAGAGCACTGCCTCCTTGCGCACGTACATGAAGACGAAGAGGTCCGGGTTCGGCAGCGTGAGCACCGAGCCGTCGAGCCGACCGAGCGCGCGGTCGGCGGCGGACAGCAGGCCCTGTAGCTCGCCACTCAGTGCCAGTGCGGGCTGCGGCGGCAGGGGTGCCGGCATGAACGCCCGGTAGCCCGTGGGCTGGGTGATGTAGCGTCCCGCTCGGGTCGGGGCTTCGCCGACAGTCGCCATCCCGATGGCTGCCTTTCGTATAGGATCAGACTCGCTCCATATGATAGGCAGACTTTAACAAGAACGGAAGACGGCGCCTTGTTTTGGTTTGCCTGAGGATTCGAGGTCGGAGCCAGACAGCCGACGTGAGCGCGGAGATGAGGCGGCGTGGATGAAATTCATTCACGCCGTGAATTGGCAAGGGGGATGCGCCCGAAACGGCTCCGCGTGCAGCACTCGGAGCCGGGGGGGGCCGGCGTGGCAGGCTCTACATGCTCCACAGTCGCGCGAGCGGCAACGCGAGGTCACGCCCGCCGCCGAGCGCGAACGCGCTGTTGCCCGCGTAGAGCAGCACACCGCCCTGGTAGTCCGCACCGCACTGTTCGGCGAGTCGTCGCAAGCCCGCCCCGTCCGCGGGCATTGCCGTCACCGCCGACTTCACCTCGACCCCCCAGGTTTGCCGGTCACGCGTGATGACGAGGTCGACCTCGACCTGGTCCTTGTCACGGTAGTGCCAGAAGCGCAGATCGGGATCGGTCCAGCCCGCCTGTGCTACGAGCTGCTGCACCACGAAGGACTCCAGCAGGTGCCCGAAGCGTTCGCGCTGCATGCTCCAGTCGGTCGCGGTGAGGCCGGTCAGCGCTGCCGCGAGACCGCTGTCGACGACGTGTACCTTCGGCGACTTGATCAGGCGGCTGGCCTGGTTGCGATGCCAGGGCAGCAGGCGACGCACGAGGTACAGGCGCTCGCACACTGCGAGATAGTGCTCGACGGTCTCGCGCCGCAGGTCGAGATCGTTCGCGAGACTGGACACGTTCAGGAGCTGAGCCGTCCGCAGCGCCAGCAGTTCGAGCAGACGTCCCACTGCCGCTGTGTCGCGCACCCGCGCGACGTCCTGCACATCGCGCTCCAGCAGCAGGCGCAGGTACTCGCGGTGCCAGACGCGGGCCCGGGCCGGCGAGCGCGCCACCGCTTCCGGAAAGCCGCCCGCGATGACGTGCCCGGCCAGGGCGAGCGGCGGTTCCGGCGCCGTTGCGGCGACGGCCGGCTTCAGACGCCCGCCGAGCAGCGCTGCGAGGAATCGACCTGGCGCTCGAGCCTGCTCGGCCGCGGTCAGCGGCTGCAACTGGACGACCTCCATGCGCCCGGCCAGCGAATCGCCGAGCCCGGGCAGCAGCAGCAGGTTCGCCGACCCCGTGAGCACGAAGCGGCCCGGCCGCCGGTCGCGGTCCACCGCGAGCTTGAGCGTTCGCAAGAGCTCGGGCACGCGCTGGATCTCGTCGAGGATCGCCCGCGGCGGCATCGCGGCCACGAAGTCGGTCGGGTCGGCCCGGGCGAAGGCCAGCGTCGCGGCGTCGGCGAAGTCGACGTACGCGTAGCGCGG
>DAOMBL010000234.1:0-6038 GCA_035427325.1 Casimicrobiaceae bacterium | reverse complement strand
CGACGGGGTCCGTGGCGATGCGACGGAAATGCGTCGGCCTGAAGGCCGACCCACAGGAGGCGCTCCCCGGCGCTCGATGCGCCGCCCCGGGAATCGCCGGCGCGACTGACCTCTGACTTCTGATCACTGTTTCCTGCTGTCGGCCTGAAGGCCGACCCACAGACCGCCGACGCTCAGCAGCGGTCGTAGTGCAGCCAGCCCTCGGTCCGGGCCCGCACGCCCGGGCCGGCGATGCGCTCGAGCCGGCCGCAGGCGACGATCGGCGGCGGATCGCGGTAAGGATAGAACACCGGCCCGTTCGCGGTTGCCTGCGCATCCCCCGTCGCCGGCGCGAACTGCGGCGCTGACTTCCCCGACGCATCGGCCGTGCAGGTCCAGGCCTTGCCGTCGGTCGAGACCGCGCGAACGACGACGGTGCCGCGTCCGGTTGCCTCGGCGGACCGGACCTCGCGCACCGCGAGCCTGGAATCGTTCGCGCAGCGCCGCACCGCTGCGGCAACGTCCGTCCAGCGGCGCGACCAGTCGCTCCCCGGCTTGGCATCGAAGGTCGCGAGCGGCGCCTTCATCGCGTCGAAGCCGCTCGTCACGGTGCAGCATCCGGTCACGGCCTCGCCGGGTCGGGAGGTGAGGATCGCGCGCCAGGCCCGCGGCGGACCTTCCTTCATCGTGGATGCGCAGGACTCCTCGCGCAACGTCGCGACCACCGTCTGGCTCGGGAGGTGCGTCGAGGTTCCTCGCCACACGATCGCCGGCGGCGTGAGGAACATGAGCGGCAGGAACTCGCCGCGAAACTCGACGACCTGGCGCGCCTTGGGGCCGCCCGCCGTCCGCATCACGCCGATCGTGCGTCCGGCCTCGAGGTTCCAGAACGGCTCCTCGCCGTGGCACGAGAGCTGCTGCGCGATCACCGGCTGCGCCGGCGCCTGCGCGAGCGATGCTGTCGCAGTCGACGCCAGCAGCACGAATGCGAATGCGCGCGCGGAATGCATGCGAGCGCCAGTCTACGGCATCCGCGGCAGTCCGGGCGTCCCTGGCCGGAACTCCGGCATCGGTGCGCCTGTCCGCCGGTACGCCGGCATCATTGCATCGCCGCGTCGGGCGGCACCGGCTCCCAGCCGCCGCCCAGCGCCTTCGCGAACGCCGCGATCGCGATCTGGGTGTCGCGCGCCGCGACGATGCGCTGGGTATCGGCCTGGAGCAGGCTGCGTTGCGCGTCGAGCACTTCGAGGAACGAAGTCCGGCCGGCGTCGTAGCGCAGCTTCGCGACGTCGAGCGCGGAGGCGAGCTGGTCGCGCCGCATCGATTCCGCGACGAGGATCTCGCGCGCGGTCTTGTGGACGACGAGCGCGTCGTGCACTTCGCGGAACGCCGCCTGCACCGTCTGCCCGTAGAGCACGACCGCCTCGGCGCGGCGCGCTTCTGACGCCTGGACGTTCGCCTCGATCCCCTTGAGGCCGAAGATCGGCTGCAGGAGCGCCGCCCCGAATCGCCAGATCGACGCGGGCGAGGTGAACAGGTCGGCGAGCGCGGCGGACTCCGAGCCGTACGCCGCGGTGAGCGAGATCGACGGGTAGTAGGCGGCCTTCGCCTGCTGGATGCGAAGATCGGAGGCCGCGAGCAGCGCTTCCGCCCGACGGATGTCCGGCCTGCGCTCCATCAGCCCCGACGGCAATCCTTCCGGCAGCTCGGGCACCTTGAGGAGGGCGTAGTCCGGCGCGACGCGCGCGATCACCGGGTCGTAGACTTCCTTCGGCGATCGTCCGGTGAGCGAGGCGAGCGCACCCTCCAGGAGGCCGATGCCCTGCTTCGCGCGCGCGATGTTGGCGATGACGTCGGAACGCTCCGCCTCGGCCTGCCTGAGGTCGTACTCGCCGATGACGCCGGCGTCGAAGCGGTCCTGCTGCAGGCGCACCGTGTCCTCGCGCGTGACGAGCGTCTCCTGCTGCAGCTTGAGTTCCGCATCGGCGGCCCGCAGCCGGAAGTACGTGGTCGCGGTATCGGCCGCGACCGCAGCACGCACCGATTCGCGGAAGTAGCGCGAGGCCGCGAGCTCGTTCCTCGCCGCGAGCGTGCCGCTGCGGTACTTGCCCCAGAGGTCGAGCTCGTAGCCGAGTTCGAGGCTCACGCTGACGTTGTTCGAGACCAGCGGCGGCGGGATGACCGGGTTCCCCGCTCCGCTCACGCGCGAGCGCGAGGCGCCGACCGCGAGATTTCCGTAGGGGTACAGGTACGAGGACGCGAGCAGCACCTGCGCGCGGGCGAGTTCGACGCGCGCGAACGCCGAGGCGACGTCGAGGTTGTTCGCCATCGCCTCCTCGACCAGCGCGGAGAGCCGCGGATCGCCGAACGCGTTCCACCAGCGCTCGAGGAGCGCGAGTTCGGCGGCCGAGGGCGGAGTCGACGGAGGCAGGTCGGTCGCAGGCGGCTTCGGCTGCGTCACCGCGCAGCCGCCGATCGCCGCGCCGAGGGCGATCGCCATCAGGGTTCGCGACAGGGGCTTACGCATGGTCGCCTCGAGGTTCGGGAATCGGCGGGTGGCCCGGCGTCTGCGCCGGCGGCCGCGCGTGCATCGCGTGCGCGTGCTCGATCTCGGCGATGAGTTCGTCGTGCGAGCGATGCTCGGTCAGCCGCCTCTCGAAGATCACCTTGAAGAACAGCGGCACGAAGAAGATGGCGAGGAAGGTCGCCGCGAGCATCCCGCCCATGACGCCGGTGCCGACCGAGTGGCGCGCGCCCGCGCCCGCGCCCACCGAGATCGCGAGCGGCAGCACGCCGAGGATGAACGCGAGCGAGGTCATCAGGATCGGGCGGAAGCGCAGCCGCGCGGCCTCGATCGCCGCCGCGGACGCGGACAGCCCTTCCTCGTGCTTCAGCACCGCGTACTCGACGATCAGGATCGCGTTCTTGGCGGCGAGCCCGAGCAGCGTCACCAGCCCGATCTGGAAGTAGACGTCGTTGGTGAGGCCGCGCAGCCACACCGCCGCGAGCGCGCCGAACGTTCCGAACGGAAGCGCGAAGAGCACCGACAGCGGCAGCGACCAGCGCTCGTACTGCGCGGCGAGGATCAGGAACACCATGATCACCGCGAGCGCGAGCGCGAACGTCGAGGCGCCGGTCGACCGCTTCTCCTGGAAGCTGGTGCCGCCCCAGTCGAAGCTGAAGTCGGGCGGCAGCACCTCGCGCGCGATCTCTTCGACGCGCGCGATCGCCTGCCCCGACGACACGCCCGGCGCGCCCTGGCCGATGATCTTCACCGCCGGCAGGTTGTTGAACCGGTCGAGGGAGTCCGGCCCGGAGGTGAACTTCACCTCGGCGAGCGAGCTGATCGGCACCATCGAGCCGTCGCGGGCGCGCACGTACACGCCTCCGATGTCGTCGGGGCGCTTGCGGAACGAAGGCTCGGCCGACATCAGGACCTGCCAGGTCCGGCCGTACTTGTTGAAGTCGTTCACGTAGTAGGAGCCGAGCGTGCCGGCCAGCGCTCCGAACAGTTCGTCGAGCGAGACGCCGAGCTTCTTCGCCTTCTCGCGATCGACGTCGACGCGGACCTGCGGCACGGTCGCGCGCCACAGCGTCTGGGCGCCGCCCAGCATCGGATCGGCGTTCGCGCGCCCGAGGAACGCGTAGGTGACCTCCTGCAGGCGCTTCGGCCCGCCGTCGCCGCGGTTCTGGATGTAGAACTCGAAGCCGCCCGCGGTGCCCAGCCCGAAGATCGCCGGCGGGCCGAACGCGAGCACGAGCGCCTCCTTGATGCCCATCGTGCGCCCGAACAGCTCGCCCACGAGCTGCTGCGTGTTCACCTGCCGCTCGTCCCAGGGCACCTGCGTGACGAAGATCGTCGCGGCGTTGTTGCGGAAGCCGCCGCCGATGAAGTCGAAGCCGGTGAACGCGACGACGTCCTTGTTGGCCGGGTTGGCGCGGATCGCGTCGGGGACCTGCGCGACGACCTGGTCGGTGCGCTCGAGCGAGGCTCCGTCGGGCAGGATCACGGCGGCGATGTAGAAGCCCTGGTCCTCGTCGGGCACGAGGCTGCCGGGCGTCATCCGCCACAGCCCGGCGGTGATCGCGACCATGCCGACGAACAGGATCGCGCCCAGGACGCCCCGGCGGATGAGGAAGACGACCCCGTCGACGTATCCATGCGTGACCCTGGCGAAGAAGCGGTTGAACGCCTGGAAGAAACGGCCCGGCGGACGGTGCGAGTGCGAGAGCATCAGCACGCAAAGCGCGGGCGAGAGCGTGAGGGCCATCAGCCCCGAGATCACGACCGAGATGGCGATCGTCACCGCGAACTGGCGGTAGAGCTCGCCGGTGAGCCCGCCCAGGAACGCGATCGGCACGAACACCGCGGTCAGCGTCAGCACGATCGCGATGATCGGCCCGGTGACCTCGCGCATCGCCTTGATCGCCGCCTCGCGCGGCGGGACCCGATCCTCCCGCATGATGCGCTCGACGTTCTCGAGCACGACGATCGCGTCGTCGACGACGATGCCGATCGCGAGCACCATGCCGAACAGCGTCAGCGTGTTGATCGAGTAGCCGAGGAGCTGCAATCCGGCGAAGGTGCCGATCAGCGACACCGGCACCGCGAGGAACGGGATGACGGCGGCGCGCCAGCTCTGCAGGAACAGGTAGACGACGAGGAACACGAGCAGCATCGCCTCGCCGAGCGTCTTCACCACCTCCCGGATCGAAACCTCGACGAAGCGGGTCGTGTCGTAGGGGACCGCCCAGGCGAGCCCCTCGGGGAAGCGCTTCGCGAGTTCGTCGACGCGCGCGGTGACGCTCTTCCCGACCTCGAGCGCGTTCGCGCCGGGGGCGAGGAAGACGCCGACGAGCGTCGCCGGCTTGCCGTTGATGCGTCCGATGAAGTCGTAGTCCTTGCTGCCGAGCTCGATGCGCGCGACGTCGGAGAGCCGCACGGTCGATCCGTCCGCGCCGGCGCGCACGATGATCTCGCCGAACTGCTTCTCGTCCGCGAGCCGGCCCCGGGTCGTGATCGTGTAGACCAGGTCCTGCTTCGGGCCGATCGGCGCCGCGCCGATCTTGCCGGCGGCGAACTGCGCGTTCTGCTCGTTGATCGCGGCGACCACGTCGCCGGGCGTGAGCTTGAGCTGCGCGAGGCGGTCCGGCTTGAGCCAGATCCTCATCGCGTAGTCCTTCGCGCCGAATATCTGCACGTTCGTGGTGCCGGGCAGCCGCTTCAGCTCGTCCAGCACGTTGAGCGTGACGTAGTTCGAGATGAAGAGATCGTCGTGGCTGCCGTCGGGCGAGTAGAACGCGAGCACCTGCAGGAACGACGAGGAGCCGCGCTCGACGGTCACGCCCTGGCGGCGCACCTCGAGCGGCAGGCGCGCCTCGACCTGCTTGACGCGGTTGCTGACGTTGATCGTCGCCTCGTCGACGCTGGTGCCGATGTCGAAGGTGACCTGGATCTGCACGAGCCCGTTCGACGACGAGTTCGAGTTCATGTAGATCATGCCGGGCACGCCGTTGATGGCGTTCTCGAGCGGCGCGGCGACCGTCTGCTCGACGACCTCGGCGGAGGCGCCCGGGTAGATCGCCTGGACCGTGACCACCGGCGGGGCGATCTCCGGGTACTGCGCGATCGGCAGCACCCGCATCGCGGCGAGTCCCGCGAGGACGAGTCCGAGTCCGATCCAATCGCGTGGGGCGAGGCGGGCGAGTCGTTTCATGGGAGTTAAAAAGCGTACACGGATGGCACGGATTTTACGGATTGCACGGAAAAATTTACTCCCTACCGTACAACCCCCATCGCGAATGCCGCGAACACCTGCACTTGCGCCAGGCGCACGGGTGGGCGAACCCTTGCGCCGTCCGCAAGGACAGGTGTGGCGCGAAATTTTGTTTTTGCAGCCGCGACACTCGCGTTATTCGCGCTATTCGCGATAAAAAAGGTCTGACGATTCCTGCCATATACGGTAGAGTAAAAATTTAAAGAATCCGCGTCAATCTTTCTTGTCCGTGTAATCCGTGTACCGAATTACTGTTTTTCTTTCAGCGCGTCTTTGAGATTG
>DAOMBL010000233.1:0-6048 GCA_035427325.1 Casimicrobiaceae bacterium | reverse complement strand
GCGACCACCGGCGCCGTGTAGATCGCGGTGCCGAGCAGGATCTTGCGCAGGGCCTCGCGCCGCTCCGGTGCATAGCGCGCGATCAGTTGCTCGACCTTCGGATTGGAACCCATCGTGTGCCTCTCCTTGCGCGGGGGGCGCCTCGTGCCGGGCGCGGTCCGGTCGACGTGAATCCGCCAAGCATACAGCGACTCACGGCACGCGTGGCGGTCCGGTGGTCACGAGTGCTTCGGACAGCAGGCGGGCGAGGCAGGCCTCCACCTCGGCCACCGGGTCGGCATCGAGGCGAAAGGCCGCGGCGAGCAGTTCCGGAAGCTCGTCTGCGCGTGTTGCGCCGTCGCAACACTGGAGCACGAAGGCCGCCGATCCGTTCAGGAAATGGAGCCGGTCGGTGGCGGGATCGTAGACGACGTATCCGTCCGGCACTTCGCGGATCTCGAGGTCGGGGGCGCGCGAGGGCAGGCTGTCGGCGGGAAGCGTCATGTCGTCGGAAGGACGTCGGCGCGGGGTCCGGAGCACGGCCGGACCGCCCGCGGCGTATGCGATGGTATCGCGCGGGGCAAGCGAATCGTGTTTCATCCGTAAGGCGGTCCCGTTTCGGATGGCCGGACGTGCGTCCTCTGCGCGAACGCGGGAGGACGCCCGGGGCCGCATCGGCAGGACGCGTAGCGCGCGCGGTAGAATCGAGGCGGCCGCTCGCGGCGATCCGCCATGGCGCTCAACGTTCCGACCGCGCTCACGTGGCTGCGGATCCTGCTGATCCCGGTCTTCGTTGGCGTCTACTACCTGCCCGACGCGTGGCTCGAGCCCGCCGGCAAGAACTGGCTCGCGATGTCGATCTTCGCCGTCGCGGCCGTGACCGACTGGCTGGATGGCTGGCTCGCGCGACGGCTCGGCCTCACGAGCGCCTTCGGCGCGTTCCTCGACCCGGTAGCCGACAAGCTGATGGTGGCCGCAGCGCTGATCCTGCTGGTCGCGCTCGGGCGGGCGAACGCCGACCTGGCGATCATCATGATCGGGCGCGAGATCGCGATCTCGGCCCTGCGCGAGTGGATGGCAGAACTCGGGCAGGGCAAGAGCGTCGCGGTCGCGTTCGTCGGCAAGCTCAAGACGGCCGCGCAGATGACCGCGATCATCGCGCTGCTGCTCTACGAACCGCTCATCCCGGGCGTGTCGACGCCGCTGCTCGGCACCGCGGCGCTGTGGGTCGCCGTGATCCTCACGCTGTGGTCGATGTTCCACTACCTGCGGCTCGCCGCGCCGCACTTCCGGTCCGACCGGTGACCGGGGCCGAGCGCGGCGCCGAGGCTGGTCGGGCGGTTGGCGGGCAGGGCGCTCCGATGCTACAATCGAAGGCTGTTCCCCGATAGCTCAGTCGGTAGAGCGACGGACTGTTAATCCGCAGGTCCCTGGTTCGAGCCCAGGTCGGGGAGCCAAGAATTCAACACGTTAGCGCCGCAATCTCGGGCGCTCGCCGTTCGCATGGTCGGTTTGTGGCCGTTGTGTGGCCGTAGCCCCCTTCGAGGGGTCCAGATTGCCGACCATTGGGGCGTTGCCAACCCCCGGCCGGCCGACTCGATCCGCTATCTGAGCCTCCGCAACTGCGCAAGCGCAAGCGCACGCGCCAGCGCGCGTAGCCTCGGGCGCATTCCACCGTTGTAGCCGTTGCGCGCCGTCCTCGCCTTACCGGTCGTCGTCCTTGGTCCGGTCGATCTCTCCTCCCTCGGGCGCCATCGCCGGATCGCCTCGGCCTGCGAGCGCCACCGCTCGGGCGTCCATCCGTTCATGCTCGGCCTCCAACAGTTTGCTCGGCGCGGGTTCGGTTTCTCGCGAGCGCGAGACTTCGGGCATCGCGCCGTTGTTCACCTGCTGCGGGCCGGCGGCGAAGCTGGCCTGACGCACGAACGCGACCGGCGCCGGGTTCTTCAACTGCCCCAACGTCTCCCACGTCGCCCGGCATTGCGACGGTGCGCGCAAGGCGACGCGGTAGTACGACTCCGCCGCGTCCAAATGCGCTCGCCGGCGTTGAGCGCGGCCTGGCGGGCGCAGATGTTGAAGATCGCGTCCAGAGCGTGCGCGTGTGACGTCAGCATGGCCTCGCCGCGGTTCAGGTTCCCGTCATTGACGGCCTGCGCCTGCGTTTGCAGTTCCGCGACCAGCGCGTCCAACGTCGCATTGTCGGGCGTCGGGCTGCTGAGCTTCCGCGTCGTGAAGGCTGCGTTGAGCGTCGGATCGACGGCGAGCGCCGCCATCCACCGTGAGCCTTCGCGACCTTCAATCGCTCGGCCGCAACGGCCTCCAAGTCCAGCCAATGACCGGAGCGGAATGCTTGCGGCCGGGGATTCGCTGGTGAGGCGCAGGAAGTCGAGAAGCGTTTGCTCCGGCCAAGCGCCATCCCAACCAGCGTCCCCCGTCTTGCGTTTCGTTCCGGCCACAGCGCCCCCTCGGCGCCCCTATGGGGTGCCGCGCAGGTCGGTCAGGCGCGTTCGGCCTTGAGGCGCACGCCCGCCGCGTCGGCGATGGCGAGCAACGTCGATAGGCGCGGGTTTCCGTCGCGGCTCAGGGTTCGATAGAGCGTTTCGCGCGATAGCCCGGTGGCTTCGGCCATGCTGGCGACACCCCCGCGCGCAGCAGCAATCGCCCGGAGCGCGTACATGATGTCTCCGGAGTCGCCGCTGCCGAGCGCCTCATTGAGCAGCGCCGCCGCGTTCGCGCCCTTGGACAGGTGCGCGCGCAGGTAATCAGCGTGCGCCCTACTGCGTGCCGGTGCCTTCCGAGTAGCTCGCCCAATAGCGTTTCGCCCGCGCAATGTCGTCATCTTGTCGCCTCTTGTCGCCGCCACAAAGCAGCAGCACGATTCGGTCGCCGATTCGCCCGAAGTAGACGCGATACCCCGGTCCTACGTCGATTCGCAACTCCGACACTCCACCGCCGACCGAACGGGCATCGCCGAACAAGCCGCGCTCCATGCGGCCGATGCGCAGCAGCACGGCGGCCCTCGCGCGCTTGTCGCGCAACCGCTCGACCCATTCGGCGAACGGATCGCGCCCTTCCGGGGTCAGGTAGTGCCGGACCTCTATGGACGGCATTGTAGCGTATCGGCTACAGGAGGCAAGTTGCTATCGAGCGGCCCGCTTGATCGGCACGACGGAATCCGTCGGGCGGGCGGCCAACACCTGCGCCCACGCGGTCAGCGCTTGCAGTTTCTCCGCCCGATAGTCGTATCGGCTGTAGCGGCGTTGTTGCACCCCGCCGAGCCCGTGCGACTGGACTTGCGCCCGCGTTTCCCGCGAGTCTCCCATTGCGGCGAGCTTCGTTTCGACCGTGCGCCGAAGATCCGACAGGCGGAACAGCTCGCTTGCCTCGCGCGAGCGCTTCATGTCCTGCGCGATGGAGCGCGCTTCGGCCGTGATCGTATCGGGGTAGATCGCCGCCTTGCCGTCGCTCGAGAAAATCCACTCGCTCCCGAGCGCCTCGGCCCGCTCGACAAGCGGAGCGAGGATGCTTTGCGCGTCGGGCGTTAGCGGCAGCTCATGCAAGCGCACCTGTTTGCGGGCGCCCTTCGTGTCGTAGAGCGTGACCCAACCGCCGGCCAGGTCTACGTCCGCGCGCTTGAGTCGCAGCAATTGCGCGGTTCGCTGTCCGCCGAGCAGTAGCCCCAATTGCAGGGCGCCGCGAATCGCCGGCGCTTTCACGTTTGCCACGCGGCGCCAGTAGTGCGCCAGCTCGCCGTCCGTGAGCGTGCGATCCCTCGCCTGAGAAAACTTGCTCAGCGCATCGACTGGCGCGACGGGGTTGGTTTGGATCGCGAATCCGATGAATTGGGAATCCGCGTCCGGGTCCAGTTCGGCCCGGATCGCGAGCGCGTAGGCGGCGCGCAGGAATGAGCGAAGCTTCGCCGCCGTGCGCCCCTTGCCGTCCTCGACAACGGAGCGAAGCAGGGCGTTTACGTCCTTCGCGGATACCTCCGTCGCCGGCCGCGTCGCCAGCGCGCTGTCGTCCAGGTGGTTCTTGAAGATGTTGGCGGCGTCCTGCGCCGAGCGCGCCTTGCCTCGCCGCCGCAGGTCGCGAACGTAGACCGCCGCCAGCGCCTTGACGGAGTAGCGCTGCATCGAATCGGCGATCGCCTCGGCGCGCGCTCGCTCGTCGGCGATCCGGCCCGCCTCCGCCTCCTGCGCTTCGCGTTCCTGCCGCGCCTTGCGCTCCAAGTGCGCGCGCACGTCGCGAGACTCGGGCGCCCGGTTCAGCGCGGCGTATTCCTCGGCCTGGCGCCGCGCTTGCATCAAGGTGAACGCGCCGGGGCGCGGATGCTCCACGAACAGGCCAATCGGAATGCGGCGCCGGCTACCGTCGGACGTGGAGTAGCGGTAGTAGAAGCGCTTGGTTCCGCCGGCGACGATGCGGACCAACAGGCGCCCTTCGTTGCGCCGAGTCGCCTTGTCGCTCAGCCAGCGCTCCCCCGACTTCGGCGCCTTCGCCCGCAGGATCGATTCGACGGTAAGCGCCATCCTCGCCCCCCTCAATCCGCAGTTTGTGGCCGTCTTGTGGCCGTTGTGTGGCCGTTATCCGGCCGGAACGGGGTGGACCGAAACGGACCGCCCCGGACTGTGGATTAGGCTACTTCCCTATGAAACAAGGTGCAATCGGGCGAACGGCCGGACGTTGCCGAACCTGCGCGGACCGGCAAAAGACGGACTGTTAATCCGCAGGTCCCTGGTTCGAGCCCAGGTCGGGGAGCCACTCCACGCTTGTTTCTGGCGATAGCGCCCGCTAACTAGGTTCTATTCGATCCGTCGCTCTGGGATTTATTTGCCAGGTATTTCTGACCGTGGGAATACTCGGGCGCTACGCCGGCTGCAACTCGACATGAACACGCTTGCCAATGGCCGTCGCGATGTTGACGAGCGCGTCGAGCGAAAAGCGAGATATACAACGCAACCCTCGGACAACGCCGCGTACGAGTGGGACGTCCGGCTCGTGTTCAGCCGTCAGTCTTATTGGGAGTCGATGCATCGACCGATAATCTTCATTGACTGCGCCAGCGCTTCGTTCAGCTTTGTTAGTTCCATGATCGCCTCCAAGACCCGCGTTATCGCCGATGATCGCGAGGCCGGCAACGACGTCGTGCTGCACCTGCTTGGCCGATCCGACTGTGAATTGACGATTCAGCGCTTATCGCTCGGCGATTACGAAATTGGTGGTCGCCTGCTGATCGAACGAAAATGCTGGCCGGATCTGGTCGCGTCCATTATTGATGGGCGCCTGTTTCGCCAGGCATCCCGCTTGGCCGCCACGCGGATGAATTCGGTGCTGCTACTCGAGGGGAGCGAGGACGATGCCGCCGGGTCCGCGATGAGTCGCGAGGCAATTCAAGGCGCGCTCATCAGCGTGAGCGTCATCCTCGGAATTCCGGTGCTGCGCTCACGCGACGCGCCGAATTCGGCCGCAGTCATGCTCTATGCAGGGCGACAAATGAGACGGGTGGTTACGGGTGCCGTACCTCGGCCGGGGTATCGGCCGAAATCGAAGCGGCGGATACAGCTGCACATTCTGCAAGGCCTGCCGGGTGTGGGACCGGTTCGCGCTGCCCGGCTGCTAGACAAGTACCGAACGGTCGAGGGGGCGATCACGGCGAACGCGAAAGAGCTCACGGCGGTTCCCGGCATCGGCGACGCCGCGGCAAGGACGATCCGCTGGGCTGTCACCGAGCCGCGAGCTGCCGGCTATTGGGCCGCGAGGCAGCGCGTTAGCCAAGCGGCTTTACATTCGGACGTTTTCGTCCGATAATGCGCAGTGAGTGGCAACGAGTTCGTTCGGAAGGTCAGGACGCTCGGGCGGGTGCGAAATGTTCCAGTTCTTCTGAACGCAGCTCGTGGTAAGGGAAGTCATCAGACGTTGTACTTTGGCACTGCCTTCACCATTGTTCGGAATCTCAAGGATGAGTTGAAGACCGGTACGCTCCACGCGATGTGCTCGCAGCTCGGGATCAAAGTCCCGGGCGGCCACCCAAACTCCTCCACCGGTGGCCACCCCAAATTCCTCCACCTG
>DAOMBL010000232.1:0-6075 GCA_035427325.1 Casimicrobiaceae bacterium | reverse complement strand
CGAAGAGCTTGATGCGGGGCTCGCGCAGGTTCTCGTCGCCCACCGGATCGTTGATGCCCTGGATCGTGAACGCGGGGCCCGCGACGACCATGTCGGGACGCAGCGGGCGGATGTCGGTGGCGAGCGCCTGGTAGGGCAGCCCCATCTCGTCCAGGATGTCGTACACGAGCCCCGTGTAGAGCTTCCTGAAGCGGTCGATCGTCTCGACCATGTCGGGGGCGGGTTTCAGGACGGCGGTCATCGCCTACCCCTTCGCGAGCCAGACGTCGGCGAGGAGCCACGCCCCGCCGATGTCGAGCTTCAGGTTCTGCACGCGCCTGCTCGCCACGAGCTTGGTCTGCCGGAAGAAGAGGAACGCGTAGTAGTCGTTCTCCAGCAACAGGCGCTGCGCGCGCGAGTAGAGCACCTTGCGCTTGGCGCGGTCGGTCTCGCGGCGCGCGAGGTCGACCGCGCTGAAGATCTCCTCGTTCTTGATGCCGGCCCAGTTCTGCGCGGCATTGGCGCCGAAGAAGGGGCCGAAGACGTGGTCGGGGTCGGCGCGCGGCACGTTGATGCGTCCCATGCTGACCTCGTACTGGTAGGCGAGGACCCGGGGCACGAACGCCTGGCGCTCCAGCACCTCGATGCGCATGTTCACGCCGACGTTCCGCAGCTGCGCCTGCATGAACTGCGCGATCTGCGTGTCGGGGTCGCGCTGGATGATGTTCATCGTGCACGCGAAGTTCGGACCGACACCGGCCTCCGCGAGCAGCTGCTTCGCCCGCGCCGGATCGTACTTGGGGATCTTGAGGCTCGGGTCGAACGCCCAGCTCGAGGGCGCGATCAGCGTGGGCGTGACCTGGCCGAAGCCGCGCGTCACCGCCTTCATCATGCCTTCGCGATCGAGCGCCGCGTTGAACGCCTGGCGCAGCTTGTGGTTGTTGAACGGCGGTTTGGTCACGTTGAACGCGACCCACTGCGAGATGCCGACCGGATTGTTGACGAGCACCAGGGACTTGTCGGCCAGCACCGCCTCGAAGTCCTTGGGCGTGATCGTGTCGGTGAGCTGCACGTTGCCCGAGCGGACCTCCACCATCTTCACCGCGGTGTTGGTGATGAATCGGAGGTAGATGCCGTCGAGGTAGGGCAGCGGCTTCCGGTCCGCGCCCATGCGCCAGTACCTGTCGTTGCGCACCATCTTCACGCCGGTGCCGGCGATCCACTCGACGAAC
The DNA here is from genome assembly GCA_035427325.1 of Casimicrobiaceae bacterium. Classification (GTDB taxonomy): domain Bacteria; phylum Pseudomonadota; class Gammaproteobacteria; order Burkholderiales; family Casimicrobiaceae; genus VBCG01. The sequence goes on along the minus strand of DAOMBL010000232.1, from coordinate 4,864 downwards.
CGGAACGGACCGGTGCCCACCGGATTGCGGCCGTAGTCGGCGCCGAACTTCTTCACCGCGGTGGGCGAGCACATCATTCCCGCCTCGACGGCGAGACTCGCGAGCGCCGCGCCGGAGGTGGCCTTGAGGTTGACGCGGACCGTCGACGGGTCGATCACGTCGACCGACGCGATGTCGGCGAGATCGCGGCGGCGCGGCGCGTTGACCGCGGGATCGATCGCGCGTTGGAGGTTGAACGCGACCGCGTCGGCGTTGAACGGCGTGCCGTCGTGGAACACCACGCCGCTGCGCAGCTTGAAGGTGATGGCCGTGGCGTCGTTGTTCCAGGTCCACGATTCGGCCAGCGCGGGCTCGAGGTCGCCCTTGCCGTTGAAGCGCAACAGCCCCTCGTAGAGGTTCAGCAGCGAGTAGCGGTCGGACGTGGGCGCGTCGCCCATGATCGGATCGAGGCTCTTGGGCTGCACGTCGACCGAGCAGGTGAGCGTGCCGCCGCGGATCGGCGCGTCGGCCGCCCGGGCGGTGTTCGGAAGCGCGAGCGCCGCGCCGGCAGCCGCGGCGGCCTTGAGCACCGTGCGGCGCCCGGTGGGTTGGCGATGCATGACGAGGTTCTCCGTTGCGGCCGCAGGGGGGTCCGCGGTCTCAACATTTAAGATATCAGATGAGCCTATAGACTGCCAAGTCCTGTCTAGGGCATTCTGGTTGAATGCGGGGCGCTCCAGGGCTTGGCGTCCGGCCCCTTATCATATATCTTGTCGGCCATGTCGACCCCAGCCGCCTGCCGTGGCCTCCCCGCGCGCCGCCCGTAGCACGACGCGCGGCAAGCTGTCCGATGCGATCGCGGAGCACCTCACGCAGCGCATCGCCACGCGCGTGCTGAGACCCGGGGACGAGCTTCCCTCGGAGGCCGAGCTCGCCGCGCAGTTCAAGGTGAGCAAGCCGGTCGTGCGCGAGGCGCTGGGCTCGCTCGCGGCGCTCGGCGTGGTCGCCATCCGCCAGGGACGGCCCACGACCGTGCAGCCGTTGTCCTCCGCGCCGCTCGATCACTTCTTCGGCGTGGCGATCCGCTGGTCCGAGAACGGTCTGCGCGAGGCGCTCGAACTGCGCCGCGCGCTCGAGACCGAGACGGCCGCGCTGGCGGCGATGCGCGCCTCGGCGCCGTTCGTCGAACACCTGGGCGAGATCGTCGAGACGATGCGCAAGCACCTCTACGACCTGGAGCCTTGGTTCGAGGCCGACTACGCGTTCCACATGGCGCTCGTCCGCAGCACCGAGAATTCGCTGATGCAGTTCCTCACCGAGGCGCTGTCCGACGTGATGCGCCAGTCGATCCGCCTCCTCGGCCGTCAGATGGATCTGCGCGATCCCAAGGCCACCCTGGCGCGCCACGAGGCGATCTACGCCGCCGTGCGCAAGCACGATCCGGTGGCGGCACGCGCGGCGATGCAGACCCATTTCGAGGCCACGCAACCGGCGGTGCTCGCCATCGCGCGCGACGGCTCGCGGAGCCAGCGGTAGCCGGATCGGCGTCATGGGCCGTTTCCTGCTCTCGCGCCTGTCGCAGGTGGCCGTCGTGGTGGTGCTGGTGTGCATCACCATCTTCGTCCTCACCAACCTCCTGCCCGGCGATCCCACGGTGACCATCCTGGGCGAGGAGGCGACGGCCGAGCAGCGCGCCAAGGCGCGCGCGGACTACGGCCTCGACCTGCCCGCGCCGGTGCGCTTTGCGCACTGGATCGGCAACGCGGCGACCGGCGATCTCGGTCGGTCGCTGCGCAGCAACGAGCCGGTGGTGCGCATGCTCGCCGACCGCATCCCGGTGACGCTGCAGCTCACGCTGATGTCGATCGTCATCGCCATCCTGATCGGCCTGCCCGCGGGGATCGTCGCGGCGCGTTTCCGCGGCACGCTCCTCGACGTCGCGGCGAGCATTGTCGCGATGACCAGCGTGGCGATCCCCTACTTCTGGATGGGCGTGCTGCTCATCATGCTGTTCGCGCTCAAGCTCGCGTGGCTGCCGCCGTCGGGCTACGTGCCGTTCCTCTCCGACCCCGTCGGCAACCTGAAGCTCATGATCCTGCCCTCGCTCACGATCGGCACGGCATTCGCGGCGCTCATCATGCGGCAGACGCGCGCGTCGCTGCTGCAGGTTCTGTCGCAGGACTACATCCGTTCCGCCCGCGCGAAAGGCCTGTCGGAGCCCGCGGTCCTGCTGCGGCACGGACTGCGCAACGCGCTGATTCCGGTGGTCACGGTCATCGGCCTGCAGATCGGCGCCCTGCTGGGCGGCGCCGTGGTGACCGAGACGGTGTTCTAGCTGCCGGGGCGCGGACGGATGATGGTCAACGGCATCTTCCAGCGCGACTTCCCGGTGATCCAGGGCGCCATCCTGTTCATCGTGCTCGCCGTGATCGTCGTCAACCTCGTGACCGACGCACTCTACGCGTGGCTCGATCCCCGCGTGTCGGTGTAGCCATGGCGGCGACCGGCGAGCTCCTGCAGGGCGCCGCGGGCGTCGCGGCGCCGCCATCGCGGCCGTGGGCCATCTTCCTGCGCCGCGTGGCCACGAGCTGGCAGGGGCAGTTCGGACTCGCGGTCCTCGCGATCACGGTGTTCGTCGCGATCTTCGCGCCCTGGTTCGCGCCGTACTCGCCCATCGACCCCGACAGGGAGCAGATCCTCGCGCCGCCTTCCGCGATCCGCTGGTTCGGCACCGACGAGATCGGCCGCGACGTGGCCAGCCGCGGGATCTTCGGCGCGCGCGTGTCGCTGCAGATCGTGATCGCCGCCGTGGGCCTCGCGCTCGCCTGTGGCTCCGCCATCGGGCTTCTCTCAGGTTGGCTCGGCGGGCGCTGGGACACCGCGATCATGCGGTGCATGGACGCCTTGCTCGCGTTCCCGTTCCTCGTGCTGGCGCTCGCGATCATCGCGGTCCTCGGCCCGGACCTGACCAACGCGATGCTCGCGATCGCGATCACCAAGACGCCGGGCTTCGCGCGCCTCGTGCGGAGCGAGGTGCTCGCGCTGAAGAACGTCGACTACGTGCGGGCGCAAGTCGCGATCGGCGCCTCCGACGCGCGCATTCTCGCGCGGCATGTCTGGCCGAACGTGGCGGGCAACGTGATCGTGTACGGCTCGCTGGCGGCGTCGCAGGCGTTGGTGACCGAGTCGGCGCTGTCGTTCCTCGGCCTCGGGGCGCAGCCGCCCACGCCGAGCTGGGGCGCGATGATCGCCACCGGCATGGACTACGCCGCGTCGTGGTGGTGCTCGTTCTTTCCCGGCCTCGCCATCTTCTTCGTGGTACTCGCGTTCAACCTGCTGGGCGACGCCTGCCGCGACGCGCTGGACGCCCGGCTCGGCGAGCACTGAATGCTCGAGGCGCGCGGACGAGTTCGCGGTCGGCGAGGCCGCGCGTCGCCGGCGCCGATGGCCCACTCCTGACAGGACATTCATGAAGATCGTCGACATGCGCGTTCGCTGCGTGGCCATTCCCACGCACGGCCAGCTGCGCCACAACACCGGCGTGCACCCCGGCTACTTCATGCGCACGATCCTCGAGCTCGTGACCGACGAGGGCGTCGTGGGCCTGGGCGAAGTCGGCGGCGGAGACCAGCGCGGGGCGCTCTCGAAGCTCAAGCCCCGGGTGCTCGGGCTCGATCCGTTCGCGCTCGAAGTGATCAAGCAGAAGGTGCTGCGCAGCATCTACTATCTCTCCAACGCGCGCCTGTACGCGGCGATCGAGATGGCGTGTCTCGACATCCAGGGCAAGGTGCTCGGCCGTCCGATGTCCGATCTCCTCGGCGGACGCGTGCGCGACAACGTGCCGTTCATCGCCTACCTCTTCTGGCGCTATGACCGGCCAAGCGGCGGCGACGACACGCGCCCCGAGGACATGGCCGACTTCTGTCTCGAGCTGCACGAGACGCTCGGCGTGAAGTCGATGAAGCTCAAGGCGGGCGTGCTCGAGCCCGCCGTGGAGGCGCGCGCGATGGAGCTGTGCCGCGAACGGCTGCCCGAGGGTTTCGGCCTGCGCATCGATCCCAACGGCGTGTGGTCGGTCGCCACGGCAGTGCAGATCGGCCGCCGGCTCGACTCGCTCGGCCTCGAGTACTTCGAGGACCCGTCGTGGGGGCTCGAGGGCAACGCCGCCGTGCGCAAGCAGGTGCGCATTCCCATCGCAACGAATATGTACCCGGCGCGCTTCGACGACCTCGGGCCCGCGATCCGCATGGGCGCCGTCGACATCGTGCTGACCGACCTCCACTACTGGGAGGGGCCGCGCGGCGTGAAGGACCTGGTCGCGGTGTGCCGCACGTTCAACCTCGGTGTCGCGATGCACAGCGGCTGCGAGTTCGGCATCGAGCTCGCGGCGATGCTGCACACGGCCGCGACGATTCCCGAGATGACGTTCGCCGGCGACGCCCACTATCACTACCTGACCGACGACATCATCGTCGGCGGCAAGATGGACTACGTCGACGGCGCGATCGCGGTGCCGACCGGACCCGGCCTCGGCGTGGCGCTCGATCCCGAGAAGATGGACAAGTACGAGCGCTACTACGAGAAGATGGGCGACTACTACGCGCGTTGCCACGCCGATCCGCGCCGGCCGGACTGGTATCCGACGGTCGGGGGCCTGTGATGCACGACGCTGTGGGTCGGCGTTCGGGCCGACGCATCTCGGCACGCGCCGACGCCCCGTCGGGCTGAAGCCCGACCCACCGCATTGCCCGCGGATCGGCCTTCGGGCCGACATCGCGCCCCGCCTTTGTGGGTCCGCCTTCGGGCCGACGCATCTCGGCACGCGCCGGAGCCCCGTCGGGCTGAAGCCCGACCCACCGCATTGCCCGCGGATCGGCCTTCGGGC
>DAOMBL010000231.1:0-6086 GCA_035427325.1 Casimicrobiaceae bacterium | reverse complement strand
GGCCTTGTGGGTCGGCCTTCAGGCCGACGCATTTCGCTCGCATCGGCGCGGACCCATTTCGCTCGCATCGGCGCGGAACCCGTCGGGCTGAAGCCCAAGCCGTCGGGCTGAAGCCCGACCCACAGGCGTGCCGCAGCACCCCGTCGGGCTGAAGCCCGACCCACAGGCGCGCCGCAGCACCCCGTCGGGCTGAAGCCCGACCCACGGAGCAGGGCCCGTCGGGTTCGAACCCGACCTACAATTCCGGCATGGACCCCATGCCGACGCTCCGCGACCTCTACGCCACGCACGCCGGAAAGGTGTCCGACAAGTGGTCGCTGTACCTCGACGTCTACGATGCCGCGTTCTCGCGCTTCCGCGACCGTCCGATCGCGTTCGCGGAGATCGGCGTGCAGAACGGCGGCTCGCTCGAGCTCTGGGCGCGCTACTTCGCGCAGGCGTCGATCCTGCTGGGCTGCGACATCGACCCGAAATGCGGCGCGCTCGCCTTCGCCGATCCGCGGATCGCGGTCGTCGTCGGCGACGTCAACACCGAGGCGACCTACCGCGCGATCCTGTCGCGCTCACCCGGATTCGACGTGTTCATCGACGACGGCTCGCACACCTCGCGCGACATCATCGCCACCTTCTGCAACTACTTCCGCCACGTGAAGGCGGGCGGCGTCTACGCGATCGAGGACCTGCACTGCTCGTACATGAAGGGCTGGGGCGGGGGCGCCGGCCGTCCGGACACCTCGATGGAGTTCCTCAAGCGCCTCGCGGACTGGGTGAACCTGCCGTGGTGGCAGGCGGAACGAACGCCTGCGTCGCTGCTCGCCCCGTTCTTCCCGGCGGGGCAGGGGCCGGATCTCTCGCCGTTCCGGGCGATCCGGTCGGTCGCATTCCTCGACTCGATGTGCCTGATCGAAAAGCGCGCGGCGACCGAGGTCGCGGGCGTCGGCGCGCGCGTGATCGTCGGGAACGAAGCGGCGGTGTCGAGCGATCCCCTGGAGTTCCGCCGGGCGAGCCGGAGCTGACGCCCGTCAGGGCGGCGATTCGCCGGGCTTCCAGCCGCGCTCGAGCATCGGGCACGACGCGCACGCGACGGTGCGAATGCCGAAGGTTCCGATGTCGCATCTCACTTCGCGGCCGGCGAGGATCAGCGCGATGCGCTCGAGTTTCTCGGTGTCGCGGCCCTTGACCAGGACGACGTCGCCCGGCCGGACCGCGGCCGCGACGAGTTCCGCCGCGCGCCGAGGAGAGTGACCGGCGTAGACGAAGCGCTCCGGCGCCATGCCCGCGGCCAGGGCTCCGGGCCGATACATCTCGAGGCCCTTGCCGCAGGCGATGAACCGGTCCGCGATGCGTCCGACGCGTGCGCCGATCCGGCGATAGACGGCGCGCTGTGGTCCGACGGGTTCCGAGATGTCTCCGAAGACCACGAGCCGGCGGGCGGGGACCGATTCGAGGAGATCGAGCGCCGCATCGATGGACTCGGTCGTCGACTTGACGTCGTCGCGCAGCAGGCTCGCGCCGCCGGGCAGCGGCACGGGTTCCAGCCGCGCGCCCTTCGGCGGCAGGGCGGCGATGCGCTGCAGTGCGGTCTCCGGCGCGACGCCTTCGAGCGTCGCCACCGCGAACGCGGCGAGCGCCGGGTAGACCATGTGGCGACCGAGCAGGCGAGTCGTGGCGTCGTGCGCCCGGCCCGACGCGACCACGCGGAACCTCATCCCGTGCGGCCAGTCGAGTCGAGGGTCCTCCGCGCGCACGTCGCAATGCGCGCCGAAACCGAACGTGACGACACGCGCGCGGGTCTCGCCCGCCATCCACGTCACGTTCGGGTCGTCGCCGTTCAGCACGGCGACGCCCGAGGCGCCGAGCGCGCGCACCATCCACGCCTTCTCGTCGCGCGTGACCTCCAGCGTGCCGAGGCTGCGGTGGTGCTCGCTCGCGATCGACGTCACCACGGTGATGTCCGGTCGGACCACCGACGCATAGGGGCGCATCTGGCCCTTGTCGGCGATGCCGACCTCGATCGCCGCGTGCCGCTGTCCCGCCTGGATCGAGGTCACTGCGCGGACGACCGCACCCCAGGCGTTGCAGTAGTCGTCGTCGTTCGGCGGCAGGCCGAGCGCCGCGGAAACGGCGCGTCGTGTCGTCGTCTTGCCGAGCGACCCGACGACCGCGACCACGCGCGTCGAACGCGCGATCGTGCGGCGGTGCAGCCGGGCGAGCCTGGAGGAGATCGGCCACGAGCGGTAGTCGATGCCTTCGCGGATCACCGCCCGCCCGATGGGGGTCAGCGCCAGCATCGGCACGTCGCGAATGCGGTAGTGCTTCACGCGTCCGCCGGGGTACGCGGCCGCCGGAACAGGCGGTCCCACAGCTCGACGGTGAGCACCGCGGAGATCGCCTGCCCGCAGTCCTCGCGTCCGGCGCGATGACGGCCGAGGAGTTCCTCGACCGCGCCGGGAACGAAGTAGCCGGATGCCCGCAGCGACGCCGCCGAGAGCGCCTCGCGCGCGAATTCCGGCAGCGGGCCGCGCAGCCACCGGCCGACCGGTACGTGCATCGCGAACTTCGGCCGTTGCGCGATCTCGTCCGGCAGAACGTTCGTCATCGCCCGGCGCAGCACGTGTTTCTCGATGCCGTTCCGCAGCTTGACGTCCGGAGGGATGCGCGCGCAGAACTCGACCAGCTCGTGGTCGAGGAAGGGCACGCGCGCCTCGATCGAGTGCGCCATCGACGCGCGATCGAGGCTCGCGACGACGCCATCGCCCATGCGATGCCTGAGGTCGAGGTACTGCATGCGCGCGAACGGGTGCCACCGGATGAAGTCCGGCGGGAGCGGGAGTTCGTCCGGATTCGCGTCCGCACCCGCCCTCATCGCGGCGAGTGCCTGCGGCGTCGCGACGCGCTCTGCGATGCGCTGCGACGGCAGGTGCGTGACGCTGCGCGAATAGCGATCGAAGCCCATGTCGCGCGGACCGGCGAGCGTGTGCGCCGCACCCGGCCAGCGGCGCGCGATCGGCGGCACCCGGGCCAGCGCACCACGCAGTGCCCGCGGCAGCAGGAAGAGGGGCGCGAGCCACGACAGCGTCCGATACCAGGAATAGCCGCCGAGCGTCTCGTCGGCGCCTTCGCCCGACAGCACGACCTTCACGTGCCGCGCAGACTCCCGCGCGACGCGATGCTGGCCGATGCCGGTCGTGGCGAGGAGCGATCCTTCGCTCGCCCGGACCACGTCGGGCATCGCGGCGAAGTCCGCGGGGCCGCAGACGACCGGGTGGCCGTCGAGACGATAGGCGGGCCAGGTGTCGAGCGAGCGCGCGTGCGCGAGTTCGTCGTCTCGCGGGTCGTCGAGCCGCATGGTGAACGTCGGGATCCGCCCGTCGACGTGGCGCGAGGCGAGTGCCGCGACGGCGCTGGAATCGATGCCGCCGGAGAGCCACGCGCCGATCGGCACGTCGCCCTGCAGGTGCGCGCGCACCGCGCCCTCGAGCCTGGCGCGGAGTTCGTCCGCCCAGTCGTCGGCGCTACGGCGGCGATCGTAGGCCTCGCGCGCGGGAAACGTCGCATCCCAGTACCGCCGGGTCTCGACGCGTCCGCCCGACCAGGTCATCAGGTGGCCCGCCGGCAGCGAACGGATGGCGGCGACGAGCGTACGCGGCGAACCCACGCGCCCGTGGGTGAGCAGTTCACGCATCGCGGTGAAGTCCGGCTCGACGCCGATCTCGCCCGACGCGAGGATCGCCTTCTGCTCGGAGCCGAACAGCAGGGCGTCGCGGGTGATCGCGTAGTGCAGCGGCTTGATCCCGAGCCGGTCGCGCGCGAGCACGAGCCGCATGCGCTTCGCGTCCCAGATCGCGAGCGCGAACATCCCCTGCAGCGCGTCGACGAACGCGTCGCCCGCGTCCTCGTACAGGTGGACGATCACCTCGGCGTCCGAGGCCGTGGCGAATCGATGGCCCGCGGCAGCCAGGCGAGCGCGAAGCGCGGCGTGGTTGTAGATCTGGCCGTTGCAGACCGCGGTGACGCTCCGGTCTTCGTTGCCGATCGGCTGGTCGCCGGTCACCAGATCGACGATGGCGAGGCGCCTGAACCCCAGGCCCACGCCGGCGCCGGTGTGGAAGCCTTCTCCGTCCGGACCCCGGTGGGAGAGCGCGTCGGCCATCCGGCGCAGCACGGCGCGGTCGGCGGGACGCGTGCGATCCGCGAATGCGATGCCCGCGATGCCGCACATGGCCGCGACGGTTAGCGCGATCCGGCGCGGGCAGCGGCGAGCAGCGCGCGCGGGGTCGAGTCGTCGCGGAGCGGCACGATGCTGACGCCCTCGCCCGTCAATGCTTCCGCCCGGCGATCGCCGCGTGTGGCGAGAATCGTCCGGCGCAGTCCCGCCATGCGCATGGCTTCGAGGTCCGATGCGGCGCCGGCGCCGCTTTCGACCCCGAGCACCCACAGGCCGCCGTGCTCGCGGAAGATGAGCGGGAAGCGCGCGAGCAGCGACGCGACGGCGGGCGTCACCCGGTTCCATCGCACGAACGTCGTCGAGACGACGTCGGCGCGGTCGTAGAGTTCCGCGCCCCACTTGCGCTTGTAGCGCGTGACGCCGTCGCTGGGCGACGGACGGCTGCCCCGGAGGTCCACGGCATGGCACCCGGTTGCCTGCGCGTGCGAGAGGAGGCACGCGTAGCACGCCGCGATCGCGCCATCGTGGACCAGGGCCGCGTCGCCCTCCCGCACGCCCAGCGCCACGGCGTCGAGCACGCGGTGGCGCAGGTCGAACAGCACGCCGGCGATGCGCGTCCCGCCCCGCGCGATCCACAGGATGCCGCCGCGCCGGAAGCGGCGGCGCAGGTGCCGCGGACTTCTCGGCACCGCGTACTCGCGGTAGCGCCGGCGGATGAACGGCAGGTAGTAGTCATGCCGGAACGAGGGGAGATCCCCGGCGCGACGCGAGAGCTCCGCGATGCATGCCGCGCGCCGCACGCGCCGCAGGTCGTCGGACACGCTGTGGCTCCTCCGCGCGATCGCATCGAGATCGAATGGAGCGGTCAGTCGCGTGCCGACCCAGTCCGGCACCGGAAGCCAGTCGCCGTCGAACCCCAGCGCGTGCGCCGACATGCGCGCGACGCGCGCGATCGCGAAATCGGCGCATGCGCCATGCCGCCGAAGGGTCCGCGCGAGCCGCCACGCCGGAACGTGTCCGAGCGGCTCACGCGCCGGGGGCGCCGCGAAGACGTGCCCGATCAGCCAGGCGATCCGGGGCAGCGCACCGGCGACCACCACGACGACCTCCTCGCCGGAATCGCGCGATCGGCCGCGCAGCAGCGTGACCGGCAGGATCAGGTCGGCGACGGGCCGCAGCCACGCGGTCCAGAGGCTCGCGGGCATCCGGCCCATTCCGAGGGTCACAGCGGCCCACCCCGCCAGGGCCGCCGGAATTCCCGCTGCCACGGTCCGACACGCAGCGATCCGACGATCGCCACCGGCCGGAATCCGCTCTTCGCGTGCGCGCGGAGCGCCGAGACGTTCTCCGGAACGGTCAGGCGGATCGCGCGACGGTACCCTCGGTCGCGAAAGTGCCGGAGCTGGCACAGGCACAGCACGTGCGCAAACGAGTGCCCGCGATGATCCGGGTGCGTCCACGCGTCGGTCAGGTAGACGTCGCCGTGGTCCATCGGCACCCCCATGCGGGTGTAGCGCGACGGGCGCGGGCGTTCGGTGGCGAGGCACGACGAGACGATCTGCCCGCGATGCCGCAGGACGTGGCATTCGGCGCCTTCGGCGAGGAGCGCGGTCACGGCATCGCGTTCGCTCCCCGGCCGATAGGCGAGGTACTCGTCGACGCGGTCCGCGCCGATGTTCTCGAACGCGACATCTTCGACCTTCGGTCCGTCGGGGATGGGCTCGTCGAGCGGACGCTCGAGCAGGACGGTGCGGCGGTAGCCGAGTTCGGCGAGGAGCTTCATCGCGACGGTGCGCGGGCGCTCGTGGCGCAGCGAATCGAGCCCGCGGCGCCAGGCGCTGCCGGTCGGATAGTGCGACCTCATCGGACGAACCTCCGGGCCGGCGCACCGCGGCGTCGAGGAGCGCAGCATTCGCCG
>DAOMBL010000230.1:0-6117 GCA_035427325.1 Casimicrobiaceae bacterium | reverse complement strand
ACATCCACGGGGCGGTGCGTGCCGCCGGGTGGCAGACCGCCGGCCGGGGCCGCCAGGGGCGAGCGTGGACTGCGGTCGCCGGCGGGTCGATCACGTTCTCGATCGGCTGGCGCTTCGAGCAGGGTGCCGGATTCCTCGCGGGCCTGTCGCTTGCGATGGGCGTCGCCGTCGCGCGCGCGCTCGAGAAGGAAGGCTTCGAAGGCGTCGAACTCAAGTGGCCGAACGATCTCGTGTTCCGCCATCACAAGCTGGGCGGCATCCTGATCGAACTGAACGGCGACGCGCTCGGTCCGTCGACGGTCGTCGTCGGTGTCGGCGTCAACGTGCGGATGCCGCGTGACGTACGTCGCGAGATCCCGCAGCCGGTGACCGACCTGCAGAGCGTCGCAGGTCGCGGCGCAAAGGCCGTCGACCGCAATCGCGTGCTCGCCCGGCTGATCTCGGAGGTCGCTTCGATGCTCGCCGCCTACGCTGACCACGGCTTTGCGCCGATCGCGGCCGAATGGCAGCAGCGCCACGCCTACCAGGCCAAGCCGGTGAAGCTCGTGCTCCCCGACGGCGGCGCGGTCAAGGGTACGGTCGCCGGTGTCGACGCCAGTGGGGCTCTGGTGCTCGCGGATGGACCGCGCAGGCTGCGCTTCCTCTCCGGCGAACTGTCGCTCCGGCGCGCGTAGTCAAACCGCGGTCAGAGCCGCAATTCGCGGTCACGCAATTCGGGGTCAGAGCCGTTATTCGCAGTTCGGGGTCAGAGCCGCAATTCGGGTAGCGCGATGCGAACGCCCGAATTGCGGCTCTGACCCCGAACTGCGAATAACGGCTCTGACCCCGAACTCTCTGGACCCCGAACTCTGAAGCGATGATCCTCGTCGTCCACATCGGCGGTTCGCGGATGAAGTGGGGCCTCGCGGGTCCGCGCGGCTGGGTGGCGCAGGGCGTCGTCGCGAACGCCGAGATCGGCACGCTGGTGCTGCGCGAGTGGCAGAACCTCGCGCGGCCGTCGCGTGCGCTCGGCGTCAACGCCGCCGGCGAGGCGCAGCGCGTGCGCGTGGAAGCGCAGCTCGCGCGCTGGCGCGTGCCGATGCGATGGATCGTGCCCGCGGACGAGGCGGGCGGCGTCGTCAATCGCTACGAGGAACCGGCCACGCTCTCGCCGGCGCGCTGGGCCTCGCTCGTCGCGGCCCGCAGGCGCGCGCTCGCCGACGATGCGGTGCCGCGCGCACGCGTCGTCGTCGGCGCCGGCACGATCATCACCGTGGACGCCCTCGATCTGGACGGCTCGTTTCGCGGCGGCATCGCGATGCCCGGGCTGAACGCGATGCAGAAGGCGCTGGGCGAGGCGTCGCCAGCGTGGCGCAGGTTGCGCGGCCAGTGGAGCGATTTCCCGGCGAACAACGCCGACGCCGCGGCGACCGGCGTGCTGGCCGCCGCGACGGGCGCGATCGAGCAGGTGCGCGAGCGTCTGCGCCGCGAAGATGCGCCGGTGCCGTGTCTCGTCACCGGCGGCGCGGCGGACGAACTCGCCCGACATCTCGCGGCGCCCGTGGAGGTCGTGGATAATCTCGTCCTCGAAGGTGCGCTGGCGCTCGCGGATGCGTGAGCCGGCCGCGGCGATCCATGCGAACCGTCCTCGTCCTGCTGCTCCTCGCGAACCTGACGCTGTTCGCGTACACGCGCCTCGACGTCGGCTCCGGCGGCGAGGCGATGCGGCTCGCGGAGCAGGTGCAGCCCGACAAGATCAAGCTGCTGACGCCCCAGGAGGTAGCCGCGCTGGGACCGGCGAAGGTCGCCGCGCTCGCCGACGTCTGCGTCGAGTGGGGTCCGTTCGGCGACGCGGAACGCGCGAAGGCGCTCGCCGATCTCGAGCCGCTCGGCATCGGCAAGCTCGTCTCGCAGCGGCGTGTCGACGTGGCCGGGCTGTGGTCGCCGATGCTCACGCCGTTCTCGAGCCGTGCCGCGGCGGACCGGCGCGCGGGCGAGCTTCGCGCGATGAACCTGCGCGACGTTGCCGTCGTCGACGTCGGCGGCGGGCGATACACGGTGGCGATCGGCGCGTTTCGCACCGAGGACGCCGCGAACGCGTACGCGAGCGATCTCGCGCGCCTCGGCGTGGCGCTGCCTGCGGCCACGCGGCGAGCGCAGCCGGTGAGCCAGACGCTGCTCGTCGTCCGCGACCCGCCGGCGAACGCCGTTGCGCGGATGCGCGAACTCTCGTCCGGATACCCGGGCGCGGAACTCAAGGTCGGAACCTGCGACCGGGCCTGACCGGCCGGCGCGGGCGGCGCTCCCGCGACCGGTCGAAGCCGCGGGTGGACGCGGCGGCCGCGAAAGCGTAGCCTGTCCGGCCCTTCGTTCCGGACCGGGTACCGATGAATCGCGATGCGCCACGTCTCACCCGCGACGCACTGGTTGCCGAAGCGCGCCGCGTTCTCGGCAAGTTCGCGCTCGTGAAGCCGTCGATCTCCGCGGGCGGCGTGGCCGCGGCGCTCGAAACGGCGACCGGCCGCATCTACACCGGCATCAACCTCGACCTCGCCTGCGGCATCGGTACCTGTGCCGAACACGCGGCGATCGCGGAGATGCTGAAGGCCCGCGAGACCGCGATCCGGCGCATCGTCGCGATCGACGACGAGGGCGTGCTCGCGCCCTGCGGCCGCTGCCGCGAACTGATCGTGCAGGTCGACCGGCGCAACCTCGAGTGCGAGGTGATCCTGCCCGGGGAGACCGCCTCGCGCGTGGCGGACCTCCTGCCGCGCGCCTGGCTCGAGCCGCTGTTCGCGCGCGATTGAGCGCCGCGCTTCCGATCCGCCTCGCGAGCGACGCGGCCGACCTCGCGGCGGCGCGCGCGCTCTTCGCCGAGTACGCGCACGCGATCGGCATCGACCTCTGCTTCCAGGGGTTCGACGGCGAACTCGCATCGCTGCCGGGCAGCTACGCGCCGCCTGCAGGCAGGCTCTTCCTCGCGGGTCCGCCCGGCGACGCGTGCGGATGCATCGCGCTGCGTCCACTGGGCCTCGGCGCGCATGCGGCGCCCGGGACGGGCTTCGGCCCGCCGGTCGGCGAGGTGAAGCGCCTGTACGTGCAGCCGCGTGCGCGCGGCACCGGCGCGGGTCGCGCGCTCGCCTGCGCGGTCGTCGACGCCGCGCGGGCGATCGGGTACCGTACGCTCTGCCTCGACACGCTCGCCCGCATGGCCGAGGCACGCGCGCTCTACGCGAGCCTCGGGTTCGCGCCCTGCGCGAAATACTACGACAACCCGCTGCCTGACGCCGTCTACTATGCCCTCGACCTCGGGACGCGCTAGAGCCTCCGTCGCGACGCGCGCACCGGGCCCGTGCGCGCGCCGGCGCGCGCGGAAGCGGGCATGACCGACACGCAGGTCTCCGAGGTCGCCGGGCGCGTCGCCGCGCTCGAACGCGCGCGCGGCGTCGAGGTCGTGACGGCGTCGATCGCGAAGGCCGACGTCTATCTGGAGTTGCCGTGGCGCGCGGGGGCGCTCGCCGGAGCGCTGGTCGCACTGGTGCTCGCGATCGGCGACGCGCTGCGGCCCGAATGGGCGACCTCGACCACGCTCGTGCTCGCGCTCGCGGCGGTGATGCTCTCGGGAGCGGGGACCGCGCTCCTCGCGATCTTCGTCCCTCCGTTCGCGCGGCTGTTCCTGTCGAGGCAGCGCGCGGAGACCGAAGTCCGGCAGTACGCGCAGGCGTTCTTCCTCGAGCGCCAGCTCTTCCGCACGACGAGGCGCACGGGCATCCTGATCCTCGTGGCGCGGTTCGAGCACCGCATCGAGGTCGTCGCGGACATCGGCTACGACGGACGGATCGCCTCGGACGAGTGGGGCAGCGTGATCCCGCCGATGGTGCCGCTGCTCCGCGCGGGCCGGCCGCACGACGCGCTGCTCGCGGGCCTGGACGCGCTCGACCGGCTGCTCGAATCGCGCGGCTTCGCCGGCGATGGCCGGAGCGCGAACGAGCTGCCCGACGCCATCGTCGAGGAAGGGGAGGCGCGGGAGTGAGCATGCGCATCGCGCGACGCGTCGCCGCGGGTGCGATCGCGTTCGTCGCCTCGTTCGTCGCGACCGCCGCGATCGCGGTCGACGTGCCCTACCTCAGCGGCCGGGTCGTCGACGAGGCGCGCATCCTGTCGGCGGGTGCGATCGAGCAGATCTCCGGACTCTCCGCGGCGCGCGAGCAGGCGACCGGCGACCAGATCGTGGTGCTGACGATGCCGTCGCTCGACGGCGAGAGCATCGAGGGCTTCGCCACCCGGGTCTTCGAGACCTGGAAGCTCGGGCAGAAGGGCAAGGACAACGGCGTGCTGCTGATCGTGGCGCCCTCCGAGCGCAAGATGCGCATCGAGGTGGGCTACGGGCTCGAAGGCTCGCTCACCGACGCCGCCGCCTCGCGCATCATCCGCGAGGCCATCGCACCGAAGTTCAAGGGCGGCGACTTCGACGGCGGCACGATCGCGGGCGTCCAGGCGATCGCGCAGACGCTCGACGGGCAGGGCGACTGGGGCAGCGCGGGCGCCGCTCAGTCGTCGTCGAAATCGTCGCGCTCGTTCACGGACATCGATGCGGACCTCCCGCCCTGGCCGATGCGCATCCTGCTCGGCGCGTTCATCTTCGGCATCATCGGGCTCTTCACCGTGATCGGCGTGATGACGCCCGGCGTCGGCTGGTTCCTCTACGTGTTCCTGATCCCGTTCTGGGCGATGTTCCCGATCATCATCGTCGGCGTGAAGGGCGCGCTCGTGCTGCTCGGGATCTACGTGGTCGGCTACCCGATCGCGAAGCTGGTGCTGTCGCGGCAGCCCTGGTACGCCAAGGCCGCGCACGAGATGAAGACCAAGGGCAGCACGTCGAGCGGCGGGTTCGTCGTGTCCGGCGGCCGGAGTTCGGGCGGATGGTCGGGCGGCTCGTCGTCGGGCGGCGGCGGATTCTCCGGCGGCGGCGGCAGTTCCGGCGGCGGCGGCGCGTCGGGAAGCTGGTAGCCCTCGCGGTGGGCCGGTCGTCGGGCCGGCACTCGCCTGCGGATGGACGCGAACCCCGTCGGGCTGAAGCCCGACCCGCGGAAGGCCTCCCGTCAGACGCGCTCGAGCAGGAGCGCGATTCCCTGGCCCACGCCGATGCACATCGTGGCGAGCGCGTAGCGACCCTTGCGCCGCGCGAGTTCGTAGCTGGCGGTGGTGGCAAGGCGTGCGCCCGATGCTCCGAGCGGGTGGCCGAGCGCGATCGCGCCGCCGTTCGGGTTCACGTGGGCGGCGTCGTCGGGCAGGCCGAGTTCCCGGGTCACCGCGAGCGCCTGCGCGGCGAACGCCTCGTTCAACTCGATGACGTCGAGGTCGCGCACGCCGAGCTTCGCGAGCGCGAGCAGCTTCTTCGTCGCCGGCGCCGGGCCGATGCCCATGATGCGCGGCGGCACGCCGGCGACCGCGGACGCGACGATGCGCGCGCGCGGCACGAGACCGTGCTTCCGGGCCGCGGCCTCCGACGCGACGATCGTCGCGCAGGCGCCGTCGTTGACGCCGGACGCGTTGCCGGCGGTGACCGTCCCCTCGGGGCGGACGACGCCCTTGAGCCTCGCGAGCGACTCCAGCGTGGTCGCGCGCGGATGCTCGTCGCGATCGACGACGACCGGATCGCCCTTGCGCGAAGGCACGCTCACCGCGGCGATCTCGTCGGCCAGGCGCCCGGCCGCGATCGCATCGGCGGCGCGCTGCTGCGAACGCAGCGCGAAGGCGTCCTGGTCGGCGCGCGCGATCGCGAACTCCGCGGCGACGTTCTCCGCCGTCTCGGGCATCGAGTCGATCCCGTACTTCGCCTTCATCAGCGGATTGACGAAGCGCCAGCCGATCGTCGTGTCCTCGATCTTCGCGGCGCGCGAGTACGCCTCGGTCGCCTTCGCCTGCACGAACGGCGCGCGCGACATGCTCTCGACGCCGCCCGCGATCACGAGCGACTGCTCGCCCGCCTTGATCGCGCGCGCGGCGATCGCGATCGCGTCGAGGCTCGAGCCGCACAGCCGGTTGACGGTGGTGCCCGCCACCGACGTCGGCAGCCCCGCGAGCAGCAGCGCCATGCGCGCGACGTTGCGGTTGTCCTCGCCGGCCTGGTTGGCG
>DAOMBL010000229.1:0-6133 GCA_035427325.1 Casimicrobiaceae bacterium | reverse complement strand
GAGCGCAGCGAGGAGCCCGAGGAAGTAGATCGGCCCGAGGTCCATCAGGCGACCGACCCACACCATGCCCGCGACGTACCCCGCGTAGCACAGGCCGACGGCGGCGACGTCGAAGCGCCCGAACGTGATCGCCGACGTGCGCATGCCGATCCGGAGGTCGTCGTCGCGGTCGACCATCGCGTACTCGGTGTCGTAGGCGACCACCCACAGCAGGTTGATCGCGAGCATCGCGAAGGCAGGCGGCTCGGGGCTTCCCCGCACGGCGGCGACCGCCATCGGGATCCCGAACGAAAAGGCGATGCCGAGGAACGCCTGCGGCAATGCGAAGAACCGTTTGAAGAACGGGTAGGCGATCGCGATCGCGAGCCCGGCGAACGACAGCAGGATCGTCGCCGGATTGGTGAACAGCACGAGCACGAATGCGCAGGCCGCCAGCGCGGCGCCGATCCCGAGCGCCTCGCGGGGCGACACCTCGCCGGTGACGAGCGGACGACCGCTCGTTCGCTTCACGTGGGCGTCGTAGCGCCGGTCCGCCCAGTCGTTGAACGCGCAGCCCGCCGAGCGCATCAGCACCGTCCCCAGCGTGAAGATCAGCACGAGCGAGGCGTCCGGCGCTCCGCGTGCCGCGATCCACAGGGCGGTGAGCGTCGGCCAGAGCAGCAACAGGATGCCGATCGGCTTGTCGAGGCGGACCAGGCGCTCCCAGGCGTCCAGCCGCGCGGCGAGCGTCCGACCTGCCGCCGGAGCCGGAGGGCGGTCCATCGCAGCCCCTTCAGAAGGCGAGCGGCAACTGCCGCTTCGGATCGCGCGCGGCGGACGCGTCGAGCATCGCCTGCGGCGTGGCATAGGCGAGCCGCACGCGGAGTTCGCGCTTCAGCCGGTCGTTCGAAAGGCGCCGCGACTCGTTCATGAACGACAGGAGCACCGGGGCGATGCGCGTCTCCGCCTCCTCCCAGTCGACGCGGGGCGGCCGCGGCAGGCGGTGCGCGTCCGCGAGCGCGTCGAACCACTGCCCCATCCGGAGTTCGGAGTCGTCGGACGCGTGGTAGGCCCGGTTCGGGCGGGCGCGGAACAATGCCGCCACCGCCGAACGCGCGAGATCGTCGGCGTGGATGTGGTTCGTGTAGACGTCGTGTTCGGGCACGAGCACCGGCGTGCCCTGCCGGAGGCGCTCGAGCGGCAGCCGCGTCTGCGCGTAGATGCCGGGCGCGCGCAGGATCGAGAGCGACACCCCGTTGCGGGCCGCCCATGCGCGGAGCCGGTCCTCGGCGTCGACGCGCCGCCGGGCGCGCGGCGACTGTGCATGCCTCGGGCGCGTCTCCGCGACGCGCGCGCCCGCGCAGTCGCCGTAGACGCCTGTCGTCGAAACGTAGACGAAGCGGCGTGGTATCCTGCGCGCCGCCGAGAGCGCGGCGACGAGTCGGCCGGTGCGCGGATCTCCGCGGCCCTCCGGAGGCGGCGGCGCGAAGTGCAGCACGGCATCGGGCGCCGCGCGCAGGCGGGCGAGCGTCCGCAGGTCGTCGAGGTCGCCGAGGATCGGGACGATGCGGTGTTCGCGCAGTTTCGCGGTCTCGTCGGCGCGTCGCGTGAGCCCGACCAGGCGCGCCCGGCCGCCGAGGATTCTCGCCGCGCGCATCGCGACGTCGCCGCAACCCACGACGAGCACGCGGATCATGCGAAAAGTAGGGTCAGACTCGACTTTTCGATCTTCAAGCCGCCCCGAATTCGTCGCCGCGGAAAAAAGTCGAGTCTGACCCTGCTTTTCCTTGACATGACGTTCCAGATTACCATAAAGCCCGGCGAGCACGCGTTCCGATGCGCGGCCGACGAGACCGTGCTCGAGGCCGCGATGAAGGCGGACCTCCTGTTGCCCTACGGCTGCCGGAACGGCGCCTGCGGCACCTGCAAGGGCAGGATCCTGTCCGGCCGGGTCGACTACGGGGCGCACCAGCCCTCGACGCTTCCCGACGACGAGAAGGCGCGCGGCTACGCGCTCTTCTGCTGCGCGAAGCCGCTCACCGACCTCGCGATCGAGGCACGCGAGGTGCGACGCGGAGGCGACATCCCGGTCAAGCGTCTGCCGTGCCGCATCGAGTCGATCGACCGGCCGGCCGACGACGTCGCCATCGTCAAGCTCAGGCTGCCGGCCACCGAGCGGATGCAGTACCTCGCCGGCCAGTACGTGGACTTCCTGCTCAAGGACGGCAGGCGGCGCAGCTTCTCGATCGCCAACCCGCCGCACGACGATGCGCTCATCGAACTGCACGTGCGCCACGTGCCCGGCGGCTTCTTCACCGACCAGCTCTTCACGCAGTTCAAGGGCCGCGAGATCCTGAGGCTCGAAGGCCCGCTCGGGTCGTTCTACCTGCGCGAGGAGAACGACAAGCCGATGATCTTCGTCGCGGGCGGCACCGGCTTCGCGCCGATCAAGGCGATGATCGAGCACGCGCTGCACCACGAGGTCGACCGGCCGATGGTGCTCTACTGGGGCGCGCGCGCGAAGCGGGATCTCTACATGCCCGGCGTCCCCGGGCACTGGCAGGATCGGCACCCGCAGTTCTCGTTCATCCCGGTGCTGTCGGACCCGCGTCCGGACGACGCCTGGCCGGGACGCACCGGCCTCGTGCACCGCGCCGTGATCGAGGACTTCCCCGACCTCTCCGGCTACCAGGTCTACGCGTGCGGCGCGCCGGCGATGATCGACGCCGCCCGGCGCGACTTCACCGAACGCTGCGGGCTTCCGGAAGACGAGTTCTTCGCCGACAGCTTCACCTACGCCGCCGAGACGGAGGCGCGGAAGTAGGCGACGGCGTCGCGCGACGCGAACGATCAGGTTCCGCGCAGGCGCGCGAGCAGTTCGTCCGGCGAGCGCCAGTCCGCACCGCACACGAACCGCGGCAGCAGGAAGCGCGAGTCGTCCGGAGCGACCAGCCTGGGCTCGGTCGTGAACGCCGCGGCGCAGACGCCGTCGCCGATCGCCGGCAGGTACTCGCGCGCGAGGAACGCGTTGTGGTGGCCGAACGGATAGGCGAAGTACGGCGAGGCGCGCCCGCGTGTCGCGCTCCACAGGTAGGCGGCTGCGTCGCGAATCTGCGCGTCCGCATCGGCGATCGTGTCCACCTGCGCGAAGTCGCCCCGCGCGCCGCGCGCGTGCCGCACCGCCGGGAGCGCGGGATGCAGGTGATCCCAGCTGTGGTTGGCGATGCCGAGGAGGCCGCTGTCGATCGCCGCCGACCACCAGGATTCGTCGAGCGACCCGGGCGTGAGCCAGGTATACGCCGGGTCGGCGTTCGCCTCCATCGCGAGCCGCGCTTCGGGGGACGCAATGACGAAGCTCGTGGCGTGGAGGACCGGCTGCGCCCCGGGGCGCCGCTTCGCGAACGCGCGCATCGCCTCCGCGAATCCCTGCTGCACCCCGTACGCCGGGTGCACCACGTCGTCCACGTCGTAACGCGGGCCGTCGTCGAAGGTGAGCGCCACGAGCTTCCCGTCCGTGCCCTGCGCGTGCGCACGGACCAGGTCGCCGAGCGGCACGATGCGCCAGCCTTCCCCGGTGAGGACGTCGAGGTCGTGCGCGAACGCGACGTGGTCGTTCGCATCGTAGCCGCTGCCGACCACGTGGTGCGAGTGGTAGGCGAGGATCGCGAGCGCCATCAGTCCCCGTGCTCCGCGAGGGCGGCGAGCGCGAGCTTCAGCGCCGCCGCGAGATGGGCATTGGCTTCGTCGACGCGTCCGAGGCGGGCGAGCATCTCGCCCAGGAACACGCGCGTGCGCCAGTGATCGTCGAGCGCGAGGCTCGCCTCGCAGTAGGTCTGCGCCTTCCCCCACAGTTGCGCGCGTTCGCAGAGGCGGCCGAGGGCGAAGAGCAGCGTCGCGTCGTCGCTGTGTCCTCCGAGCCAGCGTTCCGCGTCTTCGAGCTGGCGCGCGTCGTCGGCGGGACGCGCGTCGGCGAACAACGCGACCAGCGCGGGATCCCATCGGCGGTCGAGGCACTTCGCGAGAATCTCCGCGGCCTCGCGGTCGGCGCCCAGTCGCAGGAAGCCGGTTGCGCCCGCGCGAGCGACGCGCGGATGAAGGCGGTCGGATTCGGGGAGCCGGCTCCAGTACGCACGGAGCCCCGACGCATCGTGGACGAGTCCCGCCAGCGCGTCGGCGTGCGCGCTCGCGCGGATCATCGCGCCCTGTTCCGCATCGTAGACCCTCCGGCGCACGAGCTGGTCGACGATCGGCGGGATCTCCGCCGGGCGGCCTGCCGCGGACAGCGCGCGCAGCGACAGGCGCAGCGCCGCGGTGTGCGCGCCCGCCTCGCGCCTGAGGTCGTCGAGCCGCGTGAGCGCGACGGTGGCCTGGCCCTGCTCGAGCGCCATCTCGGCCTCGAGCATCAGCCGCGGCACGGCGAGGCTGTCGACACGGACATCGGGACGTTCGAGCAGCGCGGTGGCGGCTCCGAAGTCGCGCATCTCGAGCGCGGCGCGCGCGCCGATCAGCGCTGGGAGCCCGCCCGACCGCGGCATGGCCAATGCTTCGTCCGCGAGTTCCCGGGCACGTCCATGGCGGCCCTCCAGCAATGCGACGAGCGCCGCGTCCTGCTTCGCGCGCGCCCGCTCGACCTGCTGCCGCGCACGGTGCGCCCGGACCTCGCGCGGCATCGTCGCGATGCGGGAGGCGAAACGCAGCAACAGGTGGACCGCCAGGAACGCGAGGAACGCGCCGAGCACGAAAACGAAGAACGACATCTCCACGCGCAGCGGAGGCAGGACGAACTGCACGTAGCCCGCGTCGGACTTCGCGAGCAGCGCGAACCCCACCGCCAGCGAGGCGATCAGCAGGAAGGCCGCGAGGAAGCGCATCGCGTTCGTTCAGCCGGAGATCGCGACGCGCGCGCTCACGGCCGGCCGCGAGGCGCGTCGGCGCGCGCCTCCTGCGCGACGCGCAGCGCCCGCGCGGCGTCGAGGCTGCGCGAGAGCTCCGGCACGTCGGCCGCCATGGCCACCGACGCCATGGTCGCGAGCGACGCGAGCGTGACCGCGACCGGCTTCGCGCGCACGTCGAAGTACTGGCGGATCCAGGCATCCGCGGCCTTGACGTCGGCCCGGAACGCGGCCTCGTTCCGGGCGATGAGCGACAGGCGAGCCGACAGGAGCCGCAGGCGCAGGTTCTCGCGCAGATAGTACTTCTGCGTCGGCGACACGAGCGGCGGTGCCGGCGTGCCATCCACCTCGACGCGCACGAGCGACTTCAGGTCGGACCACAGCTCGCGCAGCGTGCGCGACCAGGGCGGCGCGTCGGCGAGCGGTGGCGCCGGTGCGGGCGGCGGCAAGTGCTCGTCGCGGGCGAGCGGCATCGCGTCGATCGCGAGGATCGCGGCATCGAGTCGGCCCGCGAGGCCCGCCGTGTCGACGTAGGGGACCGCCTTGAGCTTCTCCATGTCCGACGCGATCGCGCGGCGCAGCGGAGCGAACTTGGGACGATCGAGGCGGGCGAGCTTGCCGTCCGCGAGCTGCAGCGCGGCGATCGCCGCGGGCACGTTGCCCGCGATCGCGAGCTGCTGGCTCGCGAGCGAGAGCACCTGCTCGACTTCGACGACCGCCAGGTCGTCGCGCGAGGGGGCGAGATCGCGGTAGAGCGTCTCGAGCGCCGCCTGCTGCGACTGCGATTCGGCGAGCCGGGTTTCGACCAGCGCGAGCTTCGCCAACGCCTCCCTCATCTCGCCCGCCATCGCGGCATCGCGCACCTTCGCCTGCGCCTCGGCGGCATCCGCGGAGGAAAGGCGCGCGGCGACCTCGAGCCTCAGCGCCGAGAGTTCGCGCTTCGCATCGATCCAGGCGGCCACGGCGACGACGATGGCGATCACGACCGCCGCGATGCCGATCTTCCGCAGGCGCTCGGCGGGTCCGGCGGGCAATGCAGGCGGGCGCCCGGGCCGATCGGCATCGGGACGATCGACGTGGTTGTCGGGCGTGCTCACCGGTCGATTCTAGCAGCGAGGGGTGACTCCGCCCGGTCGGGACGCGGGCGATCCGGATTACAATGTCCGTTCGCGCGACCGACCCGCGCGCCGCACCGGTCCCCGTGAACGGCCTCACGTTGCTCGCGCTGATCGCACTGGCGATCGGCATCGTGTTCGCGTACC
>DAOMBL010000228.1:0-6139 GCA_035427325.1 Casimicrobiaceae bacterium | reverse complement strand
CGTCGGCCGGAATCGTCGTGCCGGCGCGCACCAGCACGACGTCGCCCGCGGCGAGGCGCGCGGCGTCGATCGTCGACGTGCGGCGCGCGGGCCACGCGTCGATGCGCTCGGCGACGCGCGGGAGGGCGCGCGCGGTTCGCTCGATCGCCTCGCCGGCACGCTGGCGGACGACGAGTTCGACCAGGCGCGCGACGAGCAGCAGAGCGACGAACATCGTGACCGAGTCGTAGTAGACCGGGCCGCCCGCGCGAAGCGTCGACCACGCGCTCGCGAGGAACGCGCCGCCGATGCCCAGCGCCACCGGCACGTCCATGCCGACGCGGCGGTGCGCGAGATCGCGCCATGCCCCGGCGAAGAACGGCCATCCGGCGTAGAACACGGCCGGGATCGTGACGACGAGGCTCGCCCAGTCGAGGAGCCGCTGGTGCTCGGGCGCGATCGCGGTGTCGGAGACGTACCCCGGCACCGCGAACATCATCACCTGCATCATCGCGAGGAGCGCGATGCCTGCGCGCACGACCAGCGTGCGGCGTTCCGCGCGCGCCTGCGCTTCGCGCCGCGCGGGATCGTAGGGGTGCGCGCGGTAGCCGATCTCGGCGATCGCCTCGACCAGCCGGTCGAGGCTGGTTTCGCGGCCGCGCCAGGCCACGTGCAGCCGTCGCGTCGCGAAGTTGACGCCGGCCTGCACGACGCCAGGCTCGCGCGCGAGCCAGGACTCGACGAGCCACACGCAGGCGCCGCAGGTGAGTCCGTCGACGAGGAGCGAAGCCTCGCGCCGGCCGCCGTCGAGTTCGCGCACGAGACCCGAGCCTTCGGCGCTCGCGTTCCACGCGGGCGCGACGCCCTGGCCCCGCGATGGGGGTGGCGCCCCGGTGCGCGTCGCGTAGTAGCGATCGAGTCCGGCGCCGGCGATGGTGCGCGCGACCGCGAGGCAGCCCGCGCAACAGAACGCGCGGTCCGCGCCCGCGACGTCCGCGCGCCAGGACGAGCCCGGCGGCACGGGCTCGCCGCAGTGCCAGCACGGGCCCGAGGATTCGTTCCCGCCGCGCGCACGCGCCCGGTCCGCGTGTTCGGCCGCCATGTCCCGATTCTCGGCCGAGCGCACGCTCCCGGCAAGCCGCACGAGCGGCGCACGCCTGCGCAACGCAGCGCCCCGTTGACCTTCGTCAAGGACCCGGGCATGGTGCGGGTTCAATCTGAAATCCTCAACGCACGGGAGTCGCCATGTACAAGCACCTGCTCGTCGCCACCGACGGATCGCGCCTGTCGACCCGCGCCGCCATGCACGCGATCAGTCTCGCGAAACGCCTCGGCGCGAAGCTGACCGCCTTCTACGCCGCGCCGGACTATCCGATCCCGATGTACGCCGACGGCATCGTCTACGAACCGGTCTCGCGGAAGGAGTACGCGGCGACCATCGCGAAGGAGGCCGAGCGGATCCTCGCCGGCGTCGCCGCGAAGGCGAAGGCCGCGGGCGTCGCCTGCGCGACCGTGCACACGATGGCGCCCGCCCCCTGGGAGGCGATCCTCGCCGCGGCGAAGAAGCAGAAGTGCGACGCGATCGTGATGGCCTCGCACGGGCGTCGCGGCGTGTCCGCGCTGCTGCTCGGCTCGGAGACGCAGAAGGTCCTGACCCACAGCAAGCTGCCGGTGATCGTCATCCGGTAGCCGGCCTTCGGAGCCATCGTGGGTGGCGCAGCGCGCCGCCCACGGAGTCCGGATCGCGGTCCCCCCGTGGGAGCGCTCCGCGGTCGCTCGGGCATTTCACGTGAAACTGCGGTAAAATCAAGGCTTTGCGTCCGCAAAGCCCGACGATGCGCGTCTCGAAGTTCTACCTCAACACGCTCAAGGAAGCCCCCGCCGAGGCCGACGTCACCAGCCAGAAGCTGATGTTGCGCGCGGGGATGATCAAGAAGGTCTCGTCGGGCATCTACAGCTGGCTGCCGCTCGGCCTCCTCACGCTGCGCAAGACCGAAGCGATCGTGCGCGAGGAGATGAACCGCGCCGGCGCGCTCGAGTGCTACCTGCCGCACGTGATTCCCGCCGAACTCTGGCAGGAGACCGGCCGCTGGGACAAGTTCGGACCGCAGCTCCTCAAGATCCGCGACCGGCACGAGCGCGACTTCCTGTTCGGGCCCACGCACGAGGAGCCGATCACCGACATCATCCGCAAGGACGTGCGGAGCTACCGGCAGCTGCCGGTCAACCTCTACCAGATCCAGGTGAAGTTCCGCGACGAGATCCGCCCGCGCTTCGGCGTGATGCGCGGCCGCGAGTTCCTGATGAAGGACGCGTACTCGTTCGACGTCGACCGCGACGGCCTGATGCGGAGCTACCAGGCGATGTACGACGCCTACGCGCGGATCTTCTCGCGCCTCGGCCTCGAGTTCCGCGCGGTGCAGGCCGACACCGGGGCGATCGGCGGCTTCGCGTCGCACGAATTCCAGGTGCTCGCCGACGCCGGGGAGGACGCGATCGCCTGGTGCCCGCAGTCCGACTACGCGGCCAACGTCGAGCAGGCCGAGGCCCTCGCCCCCCCGCGCGCGCGGCCCGCACCCGCGGAGGCGATGCACAAGGTCCCCACGCCCACGCAGCAGACCTGCGAGGAGGTCACGCAACTGCTCGGGCTGCCGCTCGCGCGCAGCGTCAAGTGCCTGATGGTCGTCGCCGACGGCCGCGTCCGCATGCTGCTCGTGCGCGGCGACCACATGGGCAACGAGGTCAAGATCGGCAAGCTCGACGGTTTCGCGGGCTGGCGCTGGGCGAGCGAGGGCGAGATCGTCGAGGCCACCGGTTGTCGGCCGGGGTTCCTGGGGCCGGTCGGGCTTCCCGCCTCCGTTCCGCTCATCGTCGACCGGACGGTGGCGGCGATGGGCGATTTCGTGTGCGGGGCGAACGAGGCCGGATTCCACCTGTCGGGCGTCAACTTCGGACGCGACTGCCGCGAACCGGACCTCGTCGCCGATCTCCGCAACGTCGTCGCGGGCGACCCGTCGCCCGACGGCAAGGGCACGCTCGAGATCCTGCGCGGCATCGAGGTCGGCCACGTGTTCGCGCTCGGCACCCGCTACTCGAAGGACATGGGGGCGAACTACCTCGACGCCGAAGGGCAGTCCCACCCGATCGAGATGGGCTGCTACGGCATCGGCGTGACCCGGGTCGTGGCGGCGGCGGTCGAGCAGCACCACGACGAGAAGGGGATCGCCTGGCCGCAGGCGATGGCCCCGTTCGCGGTGGCGATCGCCCCGATCGGCTACGACCGCAGCCGCGGCGTCCGGGAACTCGCCGACCGGTTGCATGACCAACTGACGGCCGACGGGATCGAGGTCCTGCTGGACGACCGGGGCGAGCGTCCTGGCGTGATGTTTGCTGACCTCGAACTGATCGGGATCCCCCTCCGGATCACGATCGGCGACCGCGGCCTCAAGGAAGGCCGGGTCGAGGTCCAGGGACGCCGCGATGCCGCCCCGGTGGCGGTCCCGGTGGACGCGGTCGCGGCCTTTGTGAAGGAACGGCTCGGGCATTGAGATGATTCGTCGGACGGACCTCCTCGTCACCAGCGCGTTCGCCGCACTGCTGGCGCTCGTCCCGGCGCCCGTGCGTGCCGGCGCGCAAGCCGAAGAGGCGCTCGCTCCCTCGGTCGTCACGGTGCTGTCGCGTGCGATCTCCGACCGGCCGGTCCCGCCGGACTGGGCCGCCCGGCCGGACGCGAAGGCGTGGATCGACGACATGTCGAAGCGCCTCGCCTCGCGCGTTCCCGACGAGGACGAGCGCCGTGAACTCCTGCGAAGCGTCCACTACGAGTCCGTGCGCGCCGGACTCGATCCCCAACTGGTGCTCGGCGTGATCCATCACGAGAGCGGCTTCAAGAAGTACGCGGTCTCCGTCGCCGACGCGCGCGGCTACATGCAGGTGATGCCGTTCTGGACGCGCCTCATCGGCAGCGCCGATCACAACCTGTTCCACCTGCGCACCAACCTGCGCTACGGGTGCGTGATCCTGCGCCACTACATCGACCGGGAGGGCGGGGACCTGTACCGCGCGCTCGGACGCTACAACGGCAGCCTCGGCAGGTCCGAGTATCCCGGCGCGGTGCTGGCCGCGATGCAGCGCTACGCCACCGCCGCTATGCCGGTGACGCTCGGAGCGAGCGTCGCCATCGCCCCGCTGCGGTGACGCGCGCGGACGAACCGCCCGTCGGGCGTTTCGCCCCCTCGCCCACCGGAGCGCTGCACTTCGGTTCGCTCGTCGCCGCGATCGCGAGCTGCTGCGACGCGCGCGCGTCGGGCGGCCGCTGGCTCGTGCGCATCGAGGACCTGGACGAGCCCCGCGCGGTTCCCGGTGCGGACGCCGGCATCCTCGCCACCCTCGAGCGCTACGGGTTCCGCGCCGACGGACCGATCCTCCGGCAGTCCGCGCGGCGCGCGCACTACGACGCGGCACTCGCGGTCCTCGCCGCGCGAGGCCGGCTGTTCGAGTGCGCGTGCACGAGGCGCGAGCTCGACGAGGCTCCGATCGCCCCGACCGGCGAGCGCGTCTACCCGGGCACCTGTCGGAACGGCGTGCCCCCCGATCGCGCCGCCCGCGCCCAGCGCTCGCTGCGGATGCGCGCCGACGACGCGGTGATCGCGTTCCGTGACCGCCTGCAGGGCGCGCAACGGCAGGACCTCGCCCGCGAGGTGGGCGACTTCGTCGTGCGCCGCGCGGACGGCATCGCCGCCTACCAGCTCGCCGTGGTCGTCGACGACGCCGCACAACACGTCACGTCGGTCGTGCGGGGCGCGGACCTGCTCGCGTCGACCCCCCGCCAGATCCACCTGCAGCAGGCGCTCGGCGTCGCGAGCCCGGACTACCTGCACGTGCCGGTCGCGATCGGAGCTTCGGGCGAGAAGCTCTCGAAGCAGACCGGCGCGCGCGCGCTCCCCGACGATCCGCTCCCCGCGCTCGCCGACGCGTGGCGCTTCCTCGACCAGGCGCCGATCGCGCCGCGCACCGTCGGCGAGTTCTGGGCGCAGGCGATCGCCGCATGGTCGCCGGAACGGCTGCCGCCGGTCGGCATGCTGCCGGCGCCGCGATCGGCGACCCGGCTATAATTCCCTCCCCCCGCATTCCGGTCGCGCCTGCGCGCGACCGCCGGATTCCCCGCATGACCACCCTCGTTGCCGTGCGCAAGCACGATGAAATCGTCATCGCCGCCGATTCGCTGACGACCTTCGGCGACCTCAAGCTCGCCGCGCCCTTCGACCGGAGTCCCGAGAAGATCGTCCGCTACCGCGACAACTACCTCGGCCTGTGCGGCTCGGCCGCGCACCAGCTCGTGTTCGAGAGCCTGCTCGCGTCCCGCGAGGATCTCGACTTCACCGGGCGCATCGCGATCTTCGACACGCTGCGCAAGCTCCACCCGGTGCTCAAGGACCAGCACTTCCTCAATCCGAAGGAGGAGGACGACGATCCCTACGAGTCGACGCAGATCACCGCGCTCATCGCGAACGAGCACGGCATCTTCGGCGTCTATTCGATGCGCGAGGTGTTCGAGTACACGCAGTTCTGGGCGGTCGGCTCCGGCCGCGAGTTCGCGCTCGGCGCGATGCACGCCCTCTATCCCCGGCTGAAGACCGCGGAGGCGATCGCGCGCGCGGGCATCGATGCGGGCGCGACCTTCGACCGGAACTCCTCGATGCCGATGTCGCTGCACCGGCTGAAGGCGCGCGGATGACGGCGTCCGACGCCCTCGTCCCGTTCGTGCTGGAAGGCGCGGCCGTGCGCGGCGCCTGCGTCCGCATGGACGACACCGCGCGCAACGCACTCGCGGCGCACGACTATCCGCGTCCGCTCGCGCGTGTGCTCGCCGAACTGATGGCCGCCGCGACGCTGCTCGCCGCCAGCCTGAAATTCCGCGGCTCGCTCGTCGTCCAGCTCGCGGGCCCCGGCCCGGTCCGGCTCGCCGTCGTCGAGTGCGACCATGCGCTCGCGGTGCGCGCGACCGCGCAAGGGGACGCCGCGGCGCTCGGGAGGCTGCCCGAGAACGCCACGCTCGCCCAGCTCGCGGGCGAATCGAAGGACGCGCGCCTGGTCATCAGCCTCGATCGCGAGGACATCCCGCCCTACCACGGCATCGTGGCGATCGATGCCCGTTCGG
>DAOMBL010000227.1:0-6157 GCA_035427325.1 Casimicrobiaceae bacterium | reverse complement strand
CCCTGGCGCGACACGGGCATCGTGGTGCACGGCCCGGCGGTCGCCGCGCTGCAGCGCGCGTTCGCGCTCGTGTGGGACGTGGCCGGCGATGCGCTGACGCCCGATTGCTTCTGCGATCCGTCGTCGCAACCTCACGTCGGCGACGTGACGCTGCGCGTCGTCGCGGGGACGCCGAACGCCGCGGGCACCTACCGGCTCGACCTCACGATCGCCTCGGTCGCGCACGAATACCTGTGGCTCACCGACGCGTACTTCGTCGGCACGGCCGCCTACGTACAGGCGCTCGCGGCCGCCGCACGCGACGGCGTCGACGTGCGCCTGCTGGTGCCCGGCGCCTCCGACATCCCGCTGATCTCGCCGGTCTCGCGCGTTGCGTACAAGCCGTTGCTCGACGCCGGCGTGCGCGTCTTCGAGTGGGACGGCACGATGCTGCACGCGAAGACCGCGGTCGCCGACGGCATCTGGGCGCGCGTGGGCTCGACCAACCTGAATCTCGCGAGTTGGATGGGCAACTACGAACTCGACGTGGCGATCGCGGATCGCGCGTTCGCGCAGCGCATGGCCGCGCCGTACGTCGCCGATCTGGAGCGCTCGACCGAGATCGTGCTGACGAGACGCCACCGAGTCCGCAAGTCGGAGGACGCCGAGCCGGTGGAGGCGAAGCGGGCGGCTTCGGGGAGTGCCGGGCGCGTTGCCGCAGGCGCGGTGAGCGTCGGGAGCGCGCTCTCGGCAGCGCTGACCAATCGGCGTCCGCTGGGCGCGGCGGAGGCCGGGCTGCTCGTCAAGATGGCGATCGTCGCGCTCGTCCTCGCGACGTTGACCGCACTTTGGCCCCGCATCGTCGCCTGGCCGCTCGGGTTCGTTGCCGCGTGGCTCGGCATCGCCTGGCTCATCAAGGCCGTGATCCTGAAGCGCGCTCCGCCGCCGGAGCCGCCGGCCGAGCCTGGGCCCCGGGGCCGGAGTGGGCGCATGGGGGAATGATCCGGTATAATCAAGGGCTTCGCGCCCGTAGCTCAGTTGGATAGAGTACCTGGCTACGAACCAGGGGGTCGTGGGTTCAAATCCTGCCGGGCGCGCCAAATTCCAGCTTTAAATCAAGCGCTTGCCGCGTTCGCGGCAGGCGCTTTCCTTTTCAGCACCACGAGTGCGGGAGTTTTGCGGGACCCTTCGTGGCACACGCGGTTGGCGGCCTCCAGCAAGCTCTGCAACTCCGCCGCGGAGTAGTGCGTGGTAATGCGCCCCGACCGGTGACCGAGCAGATCCTGTCGGTCCTCGAACGAAACGCCCGCGGCACGCAACCGCCGACCGAAGGTGTGCTTGAGATCGTGCACCCGCACCTGCGGCAAGCCGGCGCGCTTGCGCGCCTTCTGCCAGGCGTTGTTGTGCATCGTCTCGATCGGCCGTCCCCGGTACACGAACACGAACTCCGGATGCTGACCGCGCACACTATCGACCACGGAGCGCGCCAGCCGATTTAGCACCAAAACCAAATAAAAGGACTTGCTTGGCCTGGACGAGAGCGTGACTACGATTCCAACAGTCAGGTACCAACTGGGCATCACAATGGACGCCAACTTTTCTACGTCTTCGGTCGCTACCCTGCTGACTTGTCAACATACGAAGACCCATGCCCGCCCCCGCTGCGCCGCGTTGCGGCGTCGGGGATCAGGGTGGGCGGCACCCCGTGCCGGCCACCATTGGCCACACGGACGAGGCCCCCGCAACCAAATCAATCAACTGCCTGCAGCGATGCGGGCCGTTTTTGTTTTCTCGCGGGGTAGCGCGGGGGTAGCGGCGCGCGCCATTTTGGCGTCATCGGCCGTTGTTGCTGCGGTTCTGGGCGGACCGCGCTACGCTTCCAGCGTGGACGTGGACGCCAACCTTGCGGCGTACCGGCAGGCGTGCGCCGACGCCAGGATTGTCCCACTACCGGGCGATGTAGCAGCAAGTACCGACCCAACCAGAATCAGGCTCGCCCGATTGAAGTCGCTATCCGTTGGCCCAGGACGCGCTGCTGGGTGGCGTCGTTCGCGCGCGCCAGCCGCGAGGACGATTACCGGATCGCGTGGGGGTTCTTCGCGGGCCGTGAATACTCGCACTGCGGAGACCTTTCGGGCGATGCGGGAAAGCACTAGAGTTCACCCCGTCTCCATCCGCGAGCGGCCGTTGGCACGGCCGTGCCGCGGCGTCCGTTCCACATGCGGGGAGGTGCCATGCCCACTCGTTCGCGTCGTGCCGCGCGACCTCATCGCCGGTTCGAGGGTCTCGTGCTGTCGTCCGAAGGCAAGGACGCCCGCGCTCGCATCCGCAGGGCGCTCGCGCGAGCGGGTGCGGTCGGCTGGCAGGTCGCGCCGCTCGCGCCGGGCGCACCGTTCTTCGTCGCCACGCCGCCGGGTGGACAACGCGTCGGCACCGCGCGCGCGTGGGACCTCGTGTACCGGTTGCGGGAGGACCGCGACATCGCCCGCGCCGAGCCGGCGTTCGAGACGGCCGGCATCGACGGCGAGGTCGATGCGCGGGCCACCCGTGGCCGGACGTTTCTGTCCGGCGGTGGCCGCAACACGCATCCAAAGGAGTCCGATCCGCACGACTGGGTCATCCGGAAGTGCCGGATCGACGAGGCATGGCAGCTCGCCAAAGGCAAGGGTGTCCGCATCGCGCACCCGGACACCGGCTACTGCGACCATCCGGAACTCGCGTTCCCGCCCGTGTGCCCCAAGCTCGGCTACGACTTTTTCGACGATGTCCCCGATCCTCGCGATCCGTTGACGAAGGGCGAGGGCCACGGCACGGCGACCGCCAGCGTCATCGTTAGCGCGACGCAATCGGGCGTGATCGGGGCTGCGCCGGAGGCGGAACTCGTCCCGTTGCGCGTCGACGACGACGTCGTGCACTGGTCGTGGCTGGAGCTGTCGCGTGCGCTGTACTGGGCGGCGGCCGGTGGCATGCCGATCGCGTCGATGAGCCTCGGCGGACCTTGGTCCGGCGCGACGCTTGAGGACGCTGTCGAGCATGCGCGCAAGCACGGGATCATCATGGTCGCTGCCGCCGGCAACAAGGTCGGCTTCGTCGTCTATCCGGCGCGCCTGCCGGCCGTCATCGCCGTGGCAGCCTCGACGGTCTTCGACGCGCCGTGGGCCGACACCTGTCGCGGACCGGCCGTGGACATCACGGCGCCCGGCGCCTCGGTCTGGCGCGCGCGGTCGCGCCCGCCGGGGGTGTTCGACGTCGCGCGCAGCGACGGCACGTCGTATGCGACAGCAACGACGGCGGCCGTCTGTGCGCTGTGGCTTGCGCATCACGGCGGCTTCGCCGCGCTGGCGCGCACGTACGGAATCGAGGGCGTGGCCGGCGTCTTCAAGGAAGCGCTGCTTGCGACGGCGCGCGCGCCGAAAGGATGGGACCGCGCGACGATGGGCGCCGGCATCGTGGACGCCAGGGCGCTGCTCGAGCGTGTGCCGCCGTCGCACGCACCCGCGCGGGGAGTCCGCGCGTCCGGCCAGCACCCGGCCGCACAGACGCCGTGGGAGCGCATCGCCGCGTACTTTCCGGACGCCGAGCCGGACCGCGTGCGCGGAAAAGTGCGCGCGCTGCTGCGTCCCGGCGGGCGCCGGCCGCTGCGCGAGGCGGATCTGGCGCCGTTCGCCGACGAGATCGTGTTCCAGGTCGCCACAGATCCGGCCCTGCGTGCGGCGATCGCGGCCCGACTGCATCCGAAGCGTGGCGTGAAGCGTGCCGCGGCAAGGCCAATGCCGTGGTCCGGCGTCTCGCGCGGCCTTGCGCGGGCGGTTGCCGGTTGACTCATGGCGCCGGGCGCGCGCCGGCACGGCCGGGGTCGCCGTCGCGCGCGCCGCGAATCCGAGGTCCGGCGGGCGGGGATTGGTGCACGCGCACCGCTTCACATCGACAGCAGTCAACGGGAGCCTGTCATGTCACAGAAACGTCTGCCACTGGACCCGCAGTATGTCGGGCAACCGGATGAGTCGATTGCGCACGTGTTGGCGGAACTGAACCAGCTTCAGCGGGAGAGTGCGTTGCGGCGCAGCGGGCACGCGACCGAGGCAAGCGCGCACGACGTCGATGCGAAGGGCGCGCGACGGCCGGCGTTCGTCCCGGGGAAACTCCACATCCGCTTCAAGCCGGCCGCGCTGCACGGCGCCGTGGCAGCGGTCGAGCGCGGCGCGCGCGCGGTACGCGCCTCGCGGACAGCGCGCGCGTTGCCGGAAGCCGACGCCGCGTTACCGGCGCAGGTGGCCGAGCCATTGCGAATGCTCGCCGAGCAGTTCGGCGTGTGCCGCGTGACACCCGTGCTGGCGGTGGGACGCGCGCCGGCGCGCGCAGTTCGTGGCACCAAGGGCGCGCGCATGGTCGCGAGCCTCGCGGAGGCGGTGACGCGGGCGCCGCGCGCGAAGCTGGCCGGATACGCGGTCGTCGAACTGGAGGCGGGGCGCGAGATCACGCCGGACGTTCTGAGCCGGATAGGGGAATCACCGGCCGTGGAGTTCGTCGAACGGGCCGCCAACCGGTGGACGTCGGGGCGGGCGCTGAAGCCTGACCCGGCGCGGAATCTGCAATGGGGGCTGCGCGCCATCGAGTGGTTCCATGTCGCCCGCCGGCCGGACGCCGGCGACGTGCATGTCGCGGTCCTCGACACCGGCGTCGACACTACGCATCCCGATCTGGCGGGCGTCATCGCGAACTACGAGCGTGGCCCGCACTCCGTGCGCGATCTGCCCGGCCACGGTACGCACGTCGCGGGCATCATCGCCGCCCGCGCCAACGATGCTGCCGGCATCTGCGGTGTCGCGAACTGCAGGCTCGACGTCTGGAAGGTCTTCTCGGACCCGAAGCGGCCGAAGCAGGACGAGGAATTCGACGACGACGCCTACAACCAGGCGCTGGCGGCGGTGCTCGACTCGCCGGCGCGCATTGTGAACCTGAGTCTCGGCGGCACCGAGCGCTCGCGCACCGAGCAGGACCTAATCGCGGCGCTCGTCGCGGAGGGCGCACTCGTGATCGCGGCGATGGGCAACGAGTTCGAGGACGGCAACCCAGTCGAGTGGCCGGCGGCCTACGCCGACGTGCTGGCGGTGGGGGCCATCGGCGAGGATCGCAGGCGCGCCTCGTTCTCCAACACCGGCCGCCACATCAACCTCGTGGGTCCGGGCGCCTGCATTCTCTCGACGGTCCCGTTCTACACGTACTTCGGCCGCAGCGAATCCGGCTACGCGGCGTGGCCCGGAACGTCGATGGCCGCCCCCTGCGTTGCCGGCGTTGCGGCGTTGCTCAAGGCGAAGTACCCTTCGCGGTACGGCACGTGGATCGGCAATCGGCTGCAGCAGATGACGACCCGGCTGGCAGCGATGGGCAGCAAGCCGTTCACAGGTGAGTACGGCCATGGCCTCGTGAACGTGCGGCGCGCACTCTGAGGAGGCGACAGGACAACGCAGTCCACCATGACGGTCAAGTTCAAGATTTCGGCGAACGCCACGGAGCAGTCGGTCGCGAGCGTACTGCAGGCGCTGACTGACCGCGGCCTCGTTGCCGACCGACTGTTCCCGAACCAGAAGCGACCGTCGCTGGCGCGCATGTTCGTCATCCGCTCGCCGGCGGCGAAGCCCGACGCGGTGAGCAAGGCGCTCGCGCGCTTCGGCACGGATGTCGAGTACGTGGAAGGCCCGGTGAAGCGCAAGCCGCTGCGGAGCGTCAACCCGTTCTGATGGTCGGGCCGCGCGGTCAACGCGCATCTGCACGTTCACTATGCCGTCATCGACGGTGTGTTCGACGCCGTTGCCGCGGGCGGGGTCGTCTTCCATGCCGCAACCGGGATCGACGCGGACGCCATCGCGGCGGTGCAGTCATGCGTGCGCCGGCGGCTGTTGCGCGCTTTAGGGCGCCGTGGGTTGCTGCCGGGCAATGATGCGCAGGCGATGGGGCAGTGGCGACACGGCGGCGGCATCTCCTTGGATGGCTCGGTGCGCATCGAGGCTGCCGACCGCGCCGGGCGCGAGCGGCCGCTGCGCAACTCGCGCCCGGCCACCGTTCGCTTTGGATCGGTTGCGCGAACTCGATCGCAAGCACCTCGCCTACGTCCCCCCGAAAGCAGGCCCCGGCGGCAGTACCCCGCATTGCCGGACCCCGCTCGAGCGGCTTGACC
>DAOMBL010000226.1:0-6161 GCA_035427325.1 Casimicrobiaceae bacterium | reverse complement strand
CGGCGTCGGCTACGCTCCGCAGATGCTGGACTATCATCGGCAGGTCGACGAGAACGTTCCCGCGGAGAAGCGAGGGTTGTGGCCGCTGCTCGACAAGCCGCCGGTCGCGTCCAACGTGTTCAAGTGGAAAGCCGCCATGAGCCGCGGCGACCGTGCGGTGTTCGAGAGGAACGCGGGCGACCTGCTGAAGGCGCTGGGGTACGAGACGCTGCCCGGCCCGGTTCGCACCGGCCGCCTGCGTGAACTCTGGTACCAGGTGCACCAGCGCATCGCCTGGCGCCTGCGCCGATAGCGCGGCCAAACGCACGACCATCTCGAATCGGGTCGCCGACACCGACATGCCGTGACGCGAGCGTACCGGGCCACCCGCCGTGTTCTCTCCGCATTGGGGCGACCCCTGCGCGTCCTGGCGAGCCGGATCGGCGCGCGACCGACGTCGAGAGTCCGCTTCCCGTCGGACGCGGAGCTGATCGGTGCGCTGAAGCCGGGCTGCGAATCGGTCCGGCCGGCCGTCGACCGTTTCGCCGCCGGCGATGCCGGCTCGGCACGGCGCCTCCTCGCCTCGCACTGCCGGGACCGGACGACTCCCCGCACGTTCGTCGATCGAACCTCGATCGGTGCGCTCCTGGGGGCGATCGATCGGGCCCACCCGCCATGGCGGCGACGCAGCCGGGACTTCGCCGCCGCGTGGTGTTCGCGACTGGGCGACATGTACGGCACGTCCGCGTGCCGTGGCGGCGGGATCGACTGGGACAACCTCCGGGCCGGACCCGGCAACGATCACCTGTATCGCGACCGCCTGCATCACTTCGCGTTCGCACCGCTGCTCGCACGCGCGTCGCTGTACGGTGCGGACGTCGACGACGCGTTGCGCGGCACCCTCCTGGCGTGGATCCGCAGCACCGAACGCGCCAGGCAGCCGGACGGCTATTCCGGTTGCCTCATCGTGGCGTACCGGATCGTCGCGCTCGCCTGGACGCACGCGTTCCTCGCCTGCAGGGAGCGCAGCGACGAACTCGAATTCGAGGTGCTGCGGATCCTGCTCAGCGACACCATGTTCATTGCCGAGCGGCTGGGGACTTCGTTTCGCAACAACCACCTGCTCGCGGACGGGTTCGTGCTCTGGCTGGTCGGCATGCTCTATCCGGAGTTCGCGGAAGCGGACTCATGGCTCGAACGAGGCGAGGAGGTCTGGCTGCGCGAACTCGGCCGGCAGGTCTTCGACGACGGCGCGAGCTTCGAACACGCCACCCACTACCAGTCGATGGCGTGCGAGATGGCCGTCAGCTACGTGGTCCTCAACCGGCTCAATCGCCGGGCGTATCCCGACTGGGTGGACGCGCGCACGCGCGCGATGCTCGTGTTCCACCGCGAGATGTCGGGGCCGGGCGGGGCGCCGTTCGAGTTCGGCGATGGCGTCGAGGATCCGTTGCTTCCGCTCGGCGACGTCACGCGCTGGGGGCGACCGGACTATTCGGGCCTGCTCGGCACGCTGTTCGGCGAGGCGATGGGGCCTGCGGCGCGTCCCGACGACGACGAAGGCGCCTTCTGGATCGCAGGCGGGAACCTGCGCCCCGGATTGCCGGAGCGCAGGCGGTCGTCATTGGCGTGCTTTCCGCAGGGCGGAGCGTACGTGTTCGACGACGCGGACGCCCGGGCGCGCCTGCTCTTCCGGTCCGGTCCGGTGGACGGATTGCCCGCGAATCCCGGGCACATGCACGCCGACCTGCTGTCCATCCAGGTGCACGTGGACGGCGTGCCGATCATCGTCGACCCCGGGACGTACACGTACCGCTCGGGCCGGGAGAGGTGGGCCGCCGACAGCCGGCCCTGGCGGCGGTACTTCATGAGTGCCGAGGCCCACAGCGGATTGGCGATCGATGGAGCGGATCCGCTGGAACGGGGCGGCGGCGATTTTCCCGGCCGCCCCATCCGCTCGCACGCGGCGGTCGCTGCGGCGGTGTCGGGCGACGCGATCGCCTGGGTGCATGCCGAACATCGCGGAGACACCGCGTACCGCGATCATCACCGGGGCGTCGTCCAGGTGCGCGGCCACTACCACGTGGTCTACGACGTGCTTCCGCCGTCGCTTCCGCTCGCGACGCTGTCCTTCGGGCTGCAGTTCGGCACCGGCGTGCAGGTGATGCGACAGGGCGAGTCGGGCGCCGTGCGGGCTCATGCGGGCGAGACGACGCTGGGCATCGTCACGAGCGAGAACCTCCGCATCGATGCGATCGCTTCAGGACAGGGGAGCCCGATGCTCGGCTGGGTGTCGCCACGCTATGGAGAGCTGCGGGACGCCCCGATGATTCGATATGGCGTGCGTCAGCGCGAGGGTCCGCTCGCGATGGTCCTGTCGGCTCGTGACGCAGACGTGTCCCGGTGGTCGATCCAGGGACGCCTGTTCCCGCGCGCGGGATACGCGTTTCGCGTTGCGACGGACCGGCACGTCGACCACCTCTTCCTGTCGACGGGCGAGGGCGCGGAGGAGATCGCCGCCTGGGGCATCCGGTTCACCGGGGGTGCGCTCTGGCTGAGAACCTCGGGCGGCCGACTCCAGGAGATGAGATGGCTCGGGGGACGGCGCGCCATCTGGCCGGAGCAAGGGCTCGACGTTCGCGCGACCGGGCCCTCCGACGAGTTCACCGTTCGCGTCACGCCTTCCGGTCACGAGGTGACGCGCAGCGGGGACGGTCGTGTGGCGGTCGCCTGGCTCGGCGAGCCCCTCGCGTAGCGCGCGTCGCCAGGGGCGGGCGCGCGAGCGTTCATCGTTTCAACTGCAGCATCAGGGCGTCGGCGAAGAACTTCGCCGCCCAGTTCAGGTATTCGTAGCTGCCGTACTCTCCCCAGATCGGCCGGGATCCGGCAATGCCGCCGCGAATTCCGGGATCGTCCGAGACGAGGTTCTGCGTGCCGCAGAGATAGCGGATCATGC
Source organism: Casimicrobiaceae bacterium (assembly GCA_035427325.1). Lineage (GTDB taxonomy): Bacteria > Pseudomonadota > Gammaproteobacteria > Burkholderiales > Casimicrobiaceae > VBCG01. The sequence goes on along the minus strand of DAOMBL010000226.1, from coordinate 3,226 downwards.
GGCCGGCGGCGGCCGCGAACCGCTCTTCGCCCGTGATCCCGGAGAGCCGAATCCACACGATCGCGGTTTGCGCGTCGCCCGTCAGGCAGCTCCATGTCGCCGCCGGCTGCCAGTCGCGATCGAAGCGACCGGCGAGACTGCCGTCGGCTCGCTGCAGGGCGAGCAGGGCGACCGCCGCCTTGCGCGCGCCTTCGATGAAACGCGGCTCGTTCAGGATCGCCCCGGACTCGAGGAGTCCCTCCATCGTATAGGCGATCGTGTGCAGCAGGGGCCGTTCGACGTCGTCCAGACAGCACTCGGCATACCAGCCGTTGGGTTGCTGCCGGGTCAGCACGAAGTCGAGGTTCCGGATCGCAGCGGCGCGATGCGACGGCTCGTTCGTCACCCGATGCGCCTCGAGCAGGCCCCACGCCGAGCGCGCGTCGTACACGTTCACTCCGCTGCGCGCGTATCGCGAACCGTGCCTGCGCCACGCGCCGTCGTCGTCCTGCGCCCGGACGAGGAAGTCGCCGGCGCGGACAGCGGACTGCAGGAAGCGTGCGTCGCCGGTTTCGCGGTACGCGGCAGACCAGCCGAACAGCACCTGGCCCGTGTTGAAGATCGCCGGGGTCGCCGGGAAGTCGATGACGCCGCCTTGAACGGCGCCATCCTCCATCTGCACGTCGGATTCCCACTGCGCCATGCGGATCGCGCGGTCGCGGTACTCGTCCTGGCCGGTCAGCGCGGCATAGGACAGGAACGTGGGGATGATGTATCCGGTCGTCTCCGGATAGGATGCGAGCCAGCCCTTGCGCCGATGCGCACGCATGTATCGCAAGGCGTAGCTGCGCGAAACGCCGCCGTCCGGAGTCGCGTCCTGCGCGCGGCACAGCCACGACATGGCTTCGCGCAGGTGGACATGCGGGTCACCCACCGGATAGGTGCGGCCGGACAGGTCGTGCAGGGTCGGGGGCAGTCGTTTCACGTCGATCTCGGGAGATTCGTCCGCCGGCGGGCGCGCGGGTCGAAGGGATGTTCCGGCGGTGACCCGCGGCCGGTCGTCGCGTCGGGTGTCACAGGTGCGACTGGTAATGATGGAATGCCGCGCCGTTGCGCCGGTTGCCGTCGTTGCTGCCGCCGGTGAGCACGATCGTCCGGGTCGGCGGGTGATAGGCGCCGGTATTGTGGCTCGTGATGCCGGGAGGATAGAGATTGAGGTGACGAACGTCGCCCGACGCGAGGTCGACCAGCTTCCAGGGCAGCGGAGAGCCGACCTGCTTCTCCGAGTACACCAGCAGGCAGTGCTTGCTGTCCGTCAGGTAGACGACCGCGATCGAGTTCTGCGCCGAGATCGTCCTGTCGATCGTGGTCGCCACCAGGCGCATCGTCCGCTTCGCGATCTGGTAGCCGTACACGCGGCCCGTCGCGATCTGGACGAAATAGAACTCGTCCGTGTCCGCGTCGTACCAGGTGTCCGCCGTGTGCACGAGGTGGGACGAGACGTTGAGCCTGTGCCGCGAGACCTCCAGCGTGTACGGATTCAACGATAGGAACGACTGGTTCGAGGCGAACACCAGGCGATCGCGCGTGGTGTCCCAGGACCCGGCGAATCCCTCGTAGTTGATTCCCTTCGGCTTCGGCCCGCGGTCGGTGAAGCGTCGGGTTGCCGGATCGTAGCTGGCGAAGTTGCGGGTCGACCATGACAGGTCGACCCACGGATACCGGTCGCTGAAGTTCCACGCGTAGCCGGGGCCGAGCCAGAACGCCTTCAGGGTCGGCGACCAGGCGAACGCGGTGTAGTCGACTCCCCGGGGAACGGGCTCGCCCGGGTGGCCCCGATACAGGAAGTCTTCGGAGTAGGTGCGGGTGAGCACGTCGTACCGGCCAACCGTATCCAGGGCGCCGGAGTCGTTCCCGCCCCAGTGCTGACCTTGCCCGTCGCCGCCGCATGTGTAGAGGTAGCCGTTGGCGGGGCAATACGCCATCTTGGTGTGCTTGCCGAAGTTGAGCCGCGCCGTCTTCGCCGGTACGACGAAGCTGTCGGTGAGGGTCGGCGTGGGGAACGAGCCCGCGTGGGTGATGACGGGGGGGCCGCGGTCGATCGCCGCCGCTCCACGGGACGGAGCCGCGACCGCCGCTTCCGGATTCGCGGGTCGCGCGGGCGCGGCGGGTGCCGCCGGCGCCTGCGGAACGGCGCCACCGAACGCCGCGCCCAGCGCCGAACACCTCTGCAAGAAGGTCCGTCTCTCCATCGTTCCAGTCTCACGCGCCGGCGGGACGGTATGCGTACACCGGCCCGTTCGCATCGTCCACCCACACCAGGCATTTTAGCGGCGGCACGTACGCGAACCGCTTCCACATGCCCTGTCGGTTCCCCTTCTCGGCAACCGCAACGCCTCGCATCGTGATCTCGGTCACGGCCCACGGTCGGTTGAGGTGGTCGGCGGTCGGAGGCTCGATCCTCCAGATCGTTTGCCGGTGTCCCGCCGATGTGCGCACGAAGAAGCAGTCCAGGTCGTCGCAGTACGCGAACCCGTATCGCCCGAGGGGAATCGTGCTGCCCGTCAACGCGAGTTCCGTGAAGCCCGACGTCGTGCTGCGCAGTGGGCACGCCCACAAGCCCAGGGCATTGCCCGTCCGGTTCCATCCACCCAGCAGCATCAGGTCGCCGGTCGGCCAGTATCGCGAGAACGGCAGGTGCCGAGGCGTCACGAACCGCCCGATCCGCACGTTCCCGGAGGTTGCGAGGCCGGTCGCCGGGTCGAAGTCGAGATGGTGCAGCTGATCCACATGCTGGCCGCCCTCGCCGCCCTTGATTCCCCAGTACCGGTTTCGGCTCGGGTCGAGGCACCAGGAAGGAGCATCATTTCGACTTCCATAGGCGACGATGCCGGGACTCGCCGAGCCCCGACGCCAGCTCCGTGCGTCGAGATCGAAGACGTGCGGGGGCCTGAATGCGCGAACGCGGTAGACGACGGTTCGCGTGCAGAACAGGAACGCGCCCCTGGGTCCCCCCCCGAGGGACGGAGGAAGGTATTCGACCTGGTCGTAGTTGTGAGGCACGCCTGGCTGCGCGGGCGGAACGCCGCCGGGGCTGTGATGCTCGCCCCAGACGAGGTCGAAGGCCGGATCGTCTCGTTCGCCCGACAGGCCCGTCGAGCGCGCCGACTCGCGGCTCCACCTTCGATCATCGAGCGAGAACTTGTAGACCTCGTTGCCCCAGTAGTCGCCGTCGCCGCCGGAGCAG
>DAOMBL010000225.1:0-6176 GCA_035427325.1 Casimicrobiaceae bacterium | reverse complement strand
GACGTTCTCGAGCCTCGACCACGGGTCGCCGCCCGAGGCGAGCGCGGGCACGACCGCGGCCTTGATGCGCCGCACACCCTCCGCGTAGACCGCGACCAGCAGGTCCTCCTTCGACGCGAAGTGGTAGTAGAGCGAGCCGGGCAGCATGCCGGCCGCGCCGGCGATGTCGCGCATCGACGCGTCGCCGAAGCCCTTCTGCGCGAAGAACCGCGCCGCCGCGTCGAGGATCAGCGGCAGGCGGTTGTCGGCGCGAGGCGGCGCGGCGGGAGCGACAGCACGGCGGGCGGCGGCGGCGGGCATCGGGCGGGGGGCTTCCCAAAACAAACAGTTGTTTGGTAGGATGCCCCGACACGCCGGGCGCTGTCAACCCGGACACGGACCGCCGCGCGGCGGTCCGGCGCCCCCGGAGCGGAGGATCAGGATGCACGCAGAGGTCACGGCCGCCGGGCACTTCGCCGCGCTCAAGTCTCGCGCGCCGACCGCGCTGCCCGCGGCGCTCGTCGACGAACTGCGCGCACTGCTCGCCGATCGCGTGACGACCGCGCAGGCGCTGCGCGAGCACCACGGCACCGACATCTCGAGCTACCCGGTCAGCCCGCCCGACGCGGTCGTGTTCCCGCAGGACACGGCCGAGGTGGTCGCCGTCGTGCGCGCCTGCGCGCGTCACCGCGTTCCGATGATCCCCTTCGGCGTCGGCACCTCGGTCGAAGGCCACGTGCTCGCCGCGCGCGGCGGCGTGTGCGTCGACCTGTCGCGGATGAACCGGATCCTCGAGGTCCACGCGAACGACCTCGACGCCGAGGTCGAGCCCGGCGTCACGCGCAAGCAGCTGAACGCGCACCTGCGCGAGTCGGGCCTCTTCTTCCCGATCGACCCCGGCGCCGACGCGACGCTCGGCGGCATGGCCTCGACGCGCGCATCGGGGACGAACGCCGTCCGCTACGGCACGATGCGCGAGAACGTGCTCGGCCTCACCGTCGTCCTCGCCGACGGCAGCGTGATCCGCACCGGCGGCCGCGCGCGCAAGTCGGCCGCCGGCTACGACCTCACGCGCCTCTTCGTCGGGGCCGAGGGCACGCTCGGCATCGTCACCGGGCTGACCGTCCGGCTCCACGCGATCCCCGAGGCGATGTCGGCGGCAGTCTGCGCGTTCCCGTCGGTCGCCTCCGCGGTCGACTCGGTCATCGAGGCGATCCAGTGCGGCATTCCGGTCGCGCGCGTCGAATTGCTCGACGCGCTGACGATCGGCGCGGTCAATCGTTACAGCAAGCTCTCGCTCGCCGAGGCGCCGACGCTGTGGTACGAGTTCCACGGCACCGCGCGCGGCGTCGAGGAGCAGGCGACGCAGATGCAGGCGATCGCGCGAACGCACGGCGGCCGGGATTTCGCGTGGGCGACGAAGCCCGAGGAGCGCACCAGGCTCTGGCAGGCGCGCCACGACGCCTATTTCGCGTGCCTGCAGCTCCGCAAGGGGAGCCGGATGATCGCGACCGACGTCTGCGTGCCGATTTCGCGGCTCGCCGACTGCATCGCGGCGACCGCCGAGGACATCGCCCGCGCCTCGATGCCGATCCCGCTGTTCGGCCACGTCGGCGACGGCAACTTCCACCTGATGATCCTCGTGGATCCCGGCAGCGACGCCGACGTCGAGGAAGCCTGGGCGCTCAACACCCGGCTCGTCCGCCGCGCGCTCGCGATGGGGGGCACCTGCACGGGCGAGCACGGCGTCGGGCTCGGCAAGCGCGAGTTCCTCGTCGAGGAGTTCGGCGAGCGCACGGTCGAGGCGATGCGCACGCTGAAGCGCGCCTTCGATCCGCAGGGCCTGATGAACCCCGGCAAGGTCGTGTAGGCCGCTGCATGGCGCTCGCCGACGTCCGCCTCGACGACCGGTACACGCTCCCGCGCGGCCGCGTCTACCTGACCGGGCTGCAGGCGCTCGCGCGCCTCCTCATGATGCAGCGCGCGCGTGACGAGGCGGCGGGCCTTCGCACCGCCGGATTCGTCTCCGGATACCAGGGCTCGCCGCTCAACAACATGGACAAGACGCTGTGGGAGGCGCACGACCTCCTCGCGCGCCACCACGTCCACTTCCAGCCCGGGCAGAACGAGGAACTCGCGGCGATGGCCGTCTGGGGCTCGCAGCAGGGCGCGCTCGATCCGCGCGCGCGCTACCAGGGCGTCTTCGGCCTGTGGTACGGCAAGTGGGCCGGCCTCGCGCGCTGCGGCGACGTGCTGCTGCACGGCAACTCCGCGGGCGCGTCGCGCCACGGCGGCGTGCTGCTCGTCTGCGGCGACGACCACATGGCGCGCAGCTCGACGGTCGCCACGCAGAGCGAAACGATGCTCCACGCCCCGATGATCCCGGTGCTCGCGCCCTCGGGCGTGCAGGAGTACCTCGACCTCGGCCTGCACGCGTTCGCCATGTCGCGCTACTCGGGATCGTGGACCGCGTTCAAGGCGCTCGACGACACGGTCGAGTGCTCGGCGTCGGTCAGCGTCGATCCCGAGCGCGTGGACATCCGCATCCCCGAGGACTTCGCGCTCCCGACGGGCGGACTGTCGCTGCGCCTGCCCGACCAGCCGCTCACGATGGAGCGGCGCATCCACGACCAGCGGCTGCCCGCCGTGCTCGCGTACGCGCGCGCCAACCGGCTCAACTACGTCGCCTGCGACAGCCCGCGCGCGCGCCTGGGCATCGTGTGCGCCGGCAAGTCCTGGCTCGACGTGCGCCAGGCGCTCGGCCACCTCGGCATCGACGAGCGGGCGGCGGCGACCCTGGGCATCCGCGTGCTGAAGCTCGGCCTCACCTGGCCGCTCGAACCGCAGGCCGTGCACGCGTTCGCGCAGGGCCTCGAGGAGATCCTCGTCGTCGAGGAGAAGCGCCCGGTCATCGAGGACCAGCTTCGCGCCCAACTCTACGGGTGGCCCGACGCGCGGCGTCCGCGCATCGTCGGCAAGCGCGCCGAGGACGCCCCCGGATGGCTGCTGCCTCCGCACGGCGAACTCAACGCGGAGCAGGTGGCGCTCGTGATCGCCGCACGCCTCGGTCGCTTTCACCGGGACCCGCGCATCGAGGAGCGCGCAAGATGGCTGCAGGCGAAGGAGGAGGCGCTCGCGCGCCCGTCGCTGTCGCCGCAGCTGCGCGGCTACCTGTCGGACGCCGGCCGCGTGCCGTTCTTCTGCTCGGGCTGCCCGCACAACACGAGCACGCGCGTGCCCGAGGGCAGCGAGGCGATCGCCGGCGTCGGCTGCCATTTCATGGCGACCTACATCTTCTCCGGCACGAAGGTGTTCTCGCCGATGGGGTCGGAGGGTGCCGCGTGGGTCGGCCGCGCGCCGTTCACCGACACGCCGCACCTCTTCGCCAACATGGGCGACGGCACCTACCACCACTCGGGCCTGCTCGCCATCCGCGCCGCCGTCGCGGCGAACGTGAACATCACGTTCAAGATCCTCTACAACGACGCGACCGCCGCGACCGGCGGCCAGCCGCTGCCCTCGCCGCTCAACGTCCCGGGACTCACGCGCCAGCTCGAGGCCGAGGGCGTGAAGACGATCGTCGTCGTCACCGACGAGCCCGACAAGTACCGCGGCGCCCCCGCCTTCGCGCGTGGCGTCAGCGTGCGCCATCGCGACCACCTCGACGCCGTGCAGCGCGAACTGCGCGCGTCCGCGGGAGTCAGCGCGCTCGTCTACGACCAGACCTGCGCGGCGGAGAAGCGCCGCCGCCGCAAGCGCGGCCGCTTCCCCGACCCGGCCCGCCGCTCGTTCATCAACACGCGCGTGTGCGAGGGCTGCGGCGACTGCTCGGTCCAGTCGAACTGCGTGTCGGTGGTGCCGGTCGAGACCGAGTTCGGCCGCAAGCGCGCGATCGACCAGGGTTCGTGCAACAAGGACTTCTCGTGCCAGAACGGCTTCTGCCCGAGCTTCGTCTCGGTGGAGGGCGGCACGCTGCGGCGCGGCCGGGCGCAGGCCGTCGCCGACGATCGCTTCGCCGCGCTGCCCGAGCCCGCGCGGGCGCCGCTCGACCGGCCCTGGTCGATCGTGGTCGCGGGGGTCGGCGGCACCGGCATCATCACCGTCGGCGCCCTCCTGGGCATGGCGGCGCACGTCGAGGGCAAGGGCGTGTCGGTGCTCGACATGACCGGCGTCGCGCAGAAGGGCGGCGCGGTGACGACCTTCGTCAAGATCGCCGCGCGGCCCGAGGACCTCACCACGATCCGCATCGCCGCCGGCGAAGCCGACGCGCTGATCGGTGCCGATCTCCTCGTCACCGCCGAGAACGCGATCCTCACGCGCCTGCAGAAGGGCGTCACGCGCGCGGTCGTCAACACCCACCGGATGGCGACCGTCGCGTTCATCCGCAACCCCGATCTTCGTACGCCCTGGGACGCCATGGAGGAGGGGCTGCGCGAGGCGATCGGCGCGGAGGCCGCGACGTTCCTCGACGCGACCCGGCTCGCCACCGCTCTCCTCGGCGACGCGCTTTCCACCAACATCTTCCTCCTGGGCTACGCGTGGCAGGCCGGACTCGTGCCGCTGTCGCGGGAAGCGCTGTTCCGCGCGATCGAACTCAACGGCGCGGCGGTCGAGGCGAACCGGCGGGCCTTCGAGTGGGGCCGCCTCGCACGCCACGATCCCGCGGCGGTCGAGCGTCACGCGCGGCCGATCGAAGCCGATGCCGGCAGCGACCGCGCGATCGCGCGCAGCCTCGACGAAGCCGTCGCGCGCCGCGTCGACGCACTGACCGCCTACCAGGACGCCGCGTTGGCGGAACGCTACCGGGCCCGCGTCGAGCGCGTCCGCGCCGCCGAGACGCGGGTCGCGGGGGCCGCCGGCGCGCTCACCGACGCCGTCGCGCGCAATTACCACAAGCTGCTCGCGATCAAGGACGAGTACGAGGTGGCGCGCCTGTACACCGACGGCGAGTTCGAGCGGCAGGTCGCCGCGGCGTTCGAAGGCGACTGGCGCCTGCGCTACCACTTCGCGCCTCCGCTCTGGGTGAAGCCCGACCCGGTCACCGGCCGGTCGGTGAAGCGCAGCTACGGGCCGTGGATGCGCCACGCGCTCGCGCTCCTCGCGCGCATGAAGGGACTGCGCGGCACCTGGCTCGATCCCTTCGGCCGCACCGAGGAGCGCAGGCTCGAACGCGCGCTCGTCGCGGACTACGAGCGGACCCTGGACGAACTCGAGCGCGCGCTCGCGCCGGAGAGACTCGCGCTCGCCGTCGAAATCGCCTCGATCCCGGCGTCGATCCGCGGCTACGGTCACGTCAAGCGCCGTCACCTCGATGCGGCGAAGGCGCGCGAAGCCGAACTCCTCGCCCGCTTCCGCGCGCCCGCCGCGAAGCCGCTGCCCGTCGCCGCGTAGGAAAACAGGGTCAGACTCGACTTTCCGCCCATCGGAAACGAAAGTGGAGTCTGACCCCACTTTCCCCCCAACTCTTCCCCTGCCTCCCACGCATGCAACTGCAAGGCATTCGCGTCGTCGACCTCTCGCGCATCCTGTCCGGGCCGTTCTGCTCGATGTTCCTCGCCGACATGGGCGCCGAGGTCATCAAGATCGAGGACGTCGACGGCGGCGACCCGGTGCGCCAGCAGGGCATCCTGCGCAACGGCTTCGGCCTGTACTTCGCGTCGTTCAACCGCAACAAGCGCTCGCTCACCCTCGACCTCCGCAGCGCCGAGGGCAAGGCGGTCCTGCGCAAGCTCGTCGCGACTGCCGACGTGGTGCTCGACAACTTCCGGCCCGGCGTGATGGCGAAGATCGGGCTCGCGCGCGAGGAACTCGCACGCATCAAGCCGGACCTCGTCGTCGCGCACATCACCGGATTCGGCAACGACGGGCCGTACCGCGACCGGCCGTCGTTCGACTTCATCGCGCAGGCGATGAGCGGCTTCATGAGCGTGAACGGCGCGGAGGGCGAGCCGCCGGCACGCGCGGCGCCGCCGCTGTCCGACCTGATCGCCGGCGCGTACGCCGCGATGGGCGTCTGCGCCGCGCTCGTCCGACGGCAGCGCACCGGCGAGGGCGAGGAAGTCTCGGTCGCGCTCACCGACGCGCTGATCGCGAACCTCGCGTTCCTCGCGACGCACACCTTCGAGACCGGCGAACAGCCGCTTCGCACCGGCAACGACCACGCGCTCGTCGCGCCCTACGGACTGTTCGAGGCGTCC
>DAOMBL010000224.1:0-6208 GCA_035427325.1 Casimicrobiaceae bacterium | reverse complement strand
ACCGACGACGACTGGGAGCGCGGGGTCGGTGTCAACCTCGCCGGCGCGTGGCGGGTGGCGCAGGAGTCGGCCCGTCGCATGGTCGCGGGCGGGACCGGGGGAAGCATCGTGAACATCGCGTCGATCCTGGGCCTGCGTGTGGCTGCGCAGGTACCGGGGTACGCGGCTTCCAAGGCCGCGCTCATTCATCTCACGCGGGCCATGGCGCTCGAACTCGCCCGGCACAAGATCCGCGTCAATGCGCTCGCGCCCGGCTATGTCGAGACCGGCATCAACCGCGCGTTCTTCGAGAGCGAGGCCGGGGAGGCGCTGGTGCGGCGCATTCCGCAGCGCCGGCTCGGCCAGCCGGCCGATCTCGACGCGGCGTTGCTGATGCTGGCCTCCGACGCCGGGTCCTGGGCGACCGGATCGGTCTTCGTGCTCGACGGCGGGCACCTCGCCGGGTCGCTCTGACCGATGACGTGTGCAGACCAAGCTGTGTGGCACAAGTGGTAGGATGGACGCGTGCAGCGGCGACGGCGTTTCGCCTCGCGAGGGCGTCGACGCTGCCGGACTACGACCTTTCCATTCTTCGAGAATTCCAAAAATGTACAAGCATATGATTGCTTTCGTCGCCGTGATCGCGGCCGCGATCGCGGCGAGCCCGGCGCGGGCGGACGAGTACACCGACACCGCCAACCTGTTCCGCAACGCCGGTCAGAGCGCCGAGTTCTTCAAGAACTCCTACGGCTACGCGGTCTTCCCGACGATCGGCAAGGCGGGCATCGGCATCGGAGGGGCCTACGGCAAGGGCCGTGTCTTCGCAAGGGGCAAGCCGGTCGGCGAGACCTCGATGACCCAGGCGTCGATCGGATTCCAGCTCGGCGGCCAGGGCTTCTCGCAGATCATCTTCTTCGAGGACGAACGCGCGTTCCGCGAGTTCACGAAGGGCAACTTCGAGTTCGGCGCGGACGCCTCCGCGGTGGCGATCACGGCAGCCGCGGGCGCCTCGGCCTCCACGACCGGCGCTTCGGCGGGGGCATCCGGCGGCAAGAAGGACGCGGTGACCGCGGGCAAGTACTACAAGGGATTCGCGACCTTCACGATCGTGAAGGGCGGGCTGATGTACGAAGCCGCGATCGCCGGACAGAAGTTCAGCTACAAGAAGCTCTGACCGGGGCGCGGAGTTCCGGGCGCGGGGCCCGGGACGGCGTTCGGGCGGAACGGCGTGAGCAGGATCCCCGCGATCGTCTGCCAGTGATTCGCGTAGCGGTGGAATCCGCACGCGCAGCGGCCGGTCGCGAGGAACGCGATGACGATCCGCGCGCGAGCACCGTACCCTTTGCGTTCCCGTCGCCCACCGCTGTCGAGCGGGTCGAGGTGGCGCACCAGGCAATCGCGCGCTAGAGTTCGCGTCTGGCGGGCGAGCCGCGCATCGCGCAACGGGGGGAACACGATGGTCGATCCGGCTGAGGGCCTCGTACCTGACGCATTCATCAAGCAACTGGGCGATGCCTGGGGCTGGATCCTGCTTCGCGGCGTCGCCAGCATCGCGTTCGGCGCGATGGCGATCCTGTGGCCGGGCCTCACGATCGTGGTGCTCGTCGTCATGTGGGCCGCGTGGGCGTTTGTCGACGGCATCACGTCGCTCGTGACCGCCTACACGGCGCGCGACGGCGGCAAGCCGATCTGGCCGCTCGTGCTGAACGGCGTGCTCGGCATCGCCGCCGGACTGATCACGTTCTTCGCGCCGGGCGTGGCGGCGGTGACGCTGCTGGTGTTCATCGCGGCCTGGGCGATCGTCACCGGCGTGCTCGAGATCGTCCACGCGATCCGGGTGCGCAAGAGCATCAGCAACGAGTGGATGCTGATCCTCTCGGGCGTCCTGTCGGTCGTGGTGGGGCTCTACATGCTGAGTTCTCCGGCCGGTGGCGCGCTCGCGATCATCTGGGTGATCGCGTTCTGGAGCATTCTCTTCGGTGTGCTCCTGTGCAGCGCGGCGTTTCGGCTGAAGAAGGCCCGCGACGCCAAGGCGTAGGCGGTCAGCCCGATCCGGCGCGGCGCCGGGCGCGCCGCAGGAAGCGGGCCGGGTCGATCGCTTCGACGAGATCGGTTTCGATCGGCGGTGGCTCGCCTTCGATGCACGAGGCGAGCACCTCGCCCATCAGGGCAGACCAGACGAGACCGCGCGAGGCGAAGGCTCCGATCGCGTGCAGGCCGGGCGGCATGCCTTCGACGGCAGGCAGCGCACCCACGACCGGCATCCGGTCCGGTGCCACCGCGCGAAATCCGACGCCGCCATCGAGCGATCGGGGATCCGCGCGGTTCGCGATTTCAGGCATGAGGTCGCGCAGCCGGGCGAGGTTGCCTTGGTGCCCGTCGAGCGTCGGGCCGCTTTCGCGGGACTCGAGATCGTAGCTGCTGCCGACGACGATCCGCCCGTCGACCGGGGGCAGGACGTAGCCGTTGCCGATCACGACCGCGGTCGGCGCCGATCCGGGTTCGGCCGGCACGTAGCTCACCTGGCCACGCACCGAGCGAATCGGCAGGGCGCCATGCGCGAATCTCGTCAGGTCGGCGGCATTGGCCAGCACGACGACGGGGGCAGCGGCGATCGACACGCCCGCTTCATCGAACACGCCCCAGCCGTCGCGCGTGGGCTCGATGCGCGCGACGCGCGTTGCGCGGATCAGATGAAACCCCGGGCGTGCCGATGCCGTGTCGATGAGCGCGCGCACGATCGACGGCGCACGGGCGAACCCTCCTTCCGGGAACCAGAGTCCCGGGCGCCCGACATCGACGCCTGACCGGGCGCGGCCTTCCCCGGCATCGATCAGGCGGACGAAGGTCGGAGGAAACGCCAGCGCTTCGAGGGCAGACGCCCACGCGGCTTCGTCTCCGGGCCGACGGGCGAGTTGCAGTACGCCGCACGGATCCCATGCAACCGGATGTCCGAGGCGACCGAGTTCGCGCCACGCGTCGAGCGCGTGCAGGAACGCCGCCCGCGACAGCCGCGCGAGGAGACTGTCGTCCCGTGCAATGAGCGGATGGAAGCATCCGGCGAGGAGCGACGATGCTCCCGCCGCGGGTCGGTCTGTGGCCTCGATGATCGTGATTCGCCACCCGCGCGTCGCGAGGCCCGCGGCGGCGGAAGCTCCGGCGAGTCCCGCGCCGACGACGATCGCGTGGCGCTCGCGGCCGGGATCCGGCGCAGGCACGGCGGGACGTCGCCTGCGCGCGGGGCGCGCGAGCCTTCCGGCGAGCATCTCGCGCTTGTGGCCGAAGCCCGGTCGCCGCTCGCAGTCCACACCTGCCTCGACGAGCGCCTCGACCACCGTTCGCGCCGTCGACCAGGTTGCGCAGGTCGCGCCGGCGCGCATTCGCCGCGCCACCGCGCGCAGCACCTCGGGCGTCCACATCCGGGGATTGCGAGCGGGAGCGAAACCGTCGAGGAACACCGCGTCGGCCTCGACGTCGAGGCGCGCGAGCGCCGAGACGATGTCGTCGAAGACGATGGTGAGGACGACGCCGCCGAAATCCCGGCGATGGATCCCCGGGAGCATCGCGGGCCAGCGGTCGACGAGACGATTCGCCAGGTCCGCGAACGCCGGGTAGCGCGAAAGGGCGGACGCGAGGTCGCCGCGCTCGAGGGGGTGCTTCTCGATCGAGACGTAGTCGAGCCTGCGCGGGCGCGACCCGTCGCTTCGCCAGGCGTCCCAGGCCGCGAGGAAATTCACGCCGAGTCCGAAGCCGGTCTCCAGGACGACGAACCCCTCGCGCCCGCGCCAGCGCCCGGGCAGTCCGTTGCCGTCGAGGAACACGTGGCGCGCCTGCCCGGGACCGGAGTCCGCGCTGTGGTAGACGTCGCCATAGCGCGGCGACCACGGCGTCCCGTCCAGGGTGGCGGCGACCGTCGCCGGTTCCAGGCGAGGCATGCGGCGCGCGAAGTGCGGGTCAGTGCGGCGCGCGGCGGCCGGTCGCGCGAAGTGCGTCGAGCGAGGCGTTCATCGTGATCGCCTGCGGATCGAGCTTGACGTGCAGCAGCGACGGGCCGCGGCGCGCGAGCGCGCGCTCGAATGCCGGCACGAACGCATCGGTGGCCTCGATCGTCTCGCCGGAGGCGCCGTACGCGCGCGCAAGGGCGGCGAAATCGGGGTTGACGAGCGAGGTGCCCGAGATCCGGCCGGGATAGCGGCGCTCCTGGTGCATCCGGATCGTTCCGTACATGGCGTTGTCGATCACGACGAATACGATCGCGAGACCGAGCTGCGCCGCGGTGGCGAGTTCCTGGCCGTTCATCTGGAAGCAGCCGTCCCCGTTCCACGAGATCACGGGCGAGTCCGGGCGCAGCAGTTTCGCGGCGATGGCGGCGGGCACGCCGTAGCCCATGGCGCCGGCGTACGGCGCGAGTTGCGTGCCGAAGCGCCGGTGACGAAAGAGCCGGTGCAGCCAGGTGGCATAGTTGCCGGCTCCGTTGGCGAGGATCGCATCGTCGGGCAGCCGCTCGTCGAGCCAGCGCACGATGCGCCAGAGGTCGACGTCGCCCGGCACGGGGCGCGGAGCCCGCCAGGCTTCGTACTCGGCGTGCGCGGCCGCAGGGCTTCCCTGCCATGCCGGAGGCTCCGCAGGAGCAGGCACTGCGTTGATCGCGTCGAGGAATGCGCCGGGCGTCGCGCAGATGCCGATCGCGGGTCGGTAGACGCGGCCGAGTTCCTCGGCGCCTGGATGCACGTGCACGAGCGCCTGCCGGGGCGAGGGGACATCGAGCAGCGTGTAGCCCGAGGTCGTCATTTCGCCCAGCCGCTCGCCGATCACGATCAGGAGGTCGGCATCGCGCACGCGCTTCGCGAGCGCCGGATTGATCCCGATCCCGACGTCGCCCGCATAGTTCTCGCGGCGGTGGTCGAACAGATCCTGACTTCGGAACGCGCACGCGACCGGCAGTGCCCAGCGCTCGGCGAATCGCACGAGCGCGTCGCAGGCCGATGCATTCCAGCGGCTGCCTCCGACGAGCACGAGCGGCGCGTGCGCGAGGGCCAGTCGATCGACGACCGAGCCGACGTCGCCGGCACACGCCGCCGCGCCCGCCGGGTCGACGCGCGCGGGATCGGCGACGACGGCGCGCGCAGCGAGCACGTCTTCCGGCAGCGCGAGCACGACCGGGCCGGGGCGGCCGGCCATGGCGACGCTCCAGGCGCGCGCGACGTACTCCGGAAGGCGCTCGGCGCGATCGACCTGCGCGACCCACTTCGCGATCACGCCGAACATGCGGCGGTAGTCGATTTCCTGGAACGCCTCGCGGTCGACCATGCCGGTGCCGACCTGGCCCACCAGCAGCACCATCGGCGTCGAATCCTGCGCGGCGACGTGGACGCCGATGGCGGCGTTGGTCGCTCCCGGGCCTCGGGTGACGATCGCCACGCCGGGCCTTCCGGTGAGCTTGCCCGACGCTTCGGCCATGAAGGCCGCACCGCCTTCCTGCCGGCAGGTGACGAAGCGCAGGCGATCCCCGACGTCGACCAGGGCGTCGAGGACCGGCAGGTAGCTCTCGCCCGGAACGCCGAACAGGTGCGCGGCGCCCTGGGCGACGAGGGCGGCGGCGAGGATCTCGCCGCCGGAACGGGCAGCCATGGAGGCTCGGTCGTCGGGGGAGCGGCGGATTCTACGCGATGCCCGCCGCAACCCGCCTATAATCCGCGAGCCCGGCCCGCAGGCGGAAGGCCGGCGTCCACGATGATCGTCCTGCCCGAGACCCTGCAAGACGCGATCATGTTCGCCACCGCGGCGCTCGCCGTGGTGCTCGTCTCGTTCCTGTTCCCGCCCGAGCGCCGCCGCGGCATGCTCGGCATGGCGATCGTCGCGACGATCGGCGTCGGAGCGCTCTGGCTGCACCTCCGCTACCAGGGTCTCGCCGGTTCGCAGACGATCACCGTGATCGTCCGCGAGCTGGTCCTGTTCGTGATCGCCTTCGCGGTGATCCGCGTGTTCATGATCTTCGTGCTCAACGGGCTGCTCGCGCAGTTCGCGGTGCCGAGGATCCTCTCGGAGTTCCTGCTCGCGATCCTGATTGTGGTCTACGGGCTCGTGCGGCTCTCCGTCGTCGGCGTGAACCTCGCCGGCATCGTGACGACGTCCGCGGTGCTGACCGGCGCCCTCGCGTTCTCGGCGCAGGCGATCCTCGGCAACCTGTGGGCCGGCATCTCGCTGCCGCCCCAGAACCCGCTGCGCC
>DAOMBL010000223.1:0-6223 GCA_035427325.1 Casimicrobiaceae bacterium | reverse complement strand
TCGACGCCTGCGCTGGCGCGGCAACTGGCGACCGCGGGCATCGAGCTGGTGCGCCGGTTCACCTGGGACGAAGTGCGCCCCGCGCTGTTCGCCGTCTACGCGAGGGCGCTGGGCGTGTCGTCGCTGCGCGAGTGCTCGACGTGACGCGATCCGCCGACCCCTGGACCCGCCTCGCCTCGGGCGTCGTCTTCCCGCTGCACGAGCACGTCAAGGGACATTCGACGACCGCGCGCCTGCGTGCGCTCGAGGTGAGCCAGTGGTGGGCGCCCGAGCGCATCGAGGCCGTGCGCGTGGAGCGCCTGCGCGCACTGCTCGCCGACGCGGCGCAGCACGTGCCGTACTACCGCCGCGCCTTCGCCGACTCCGCGTTCGACCCGGCGAGCGTGCGCAGTCTCGCCGACCTCGCGCGCCTGCCGCTCCTCACGAAGGCGGTCATCCGCTCGAACACCGACGCACTGAAGGCAGACGACGCCGGCGTGCTCAAGCGCTACAACACCGGCGGGTCGAGCGGCGAGCCGCTCGTCTTCTACATGGGGCGCGACCGGATCAGCCACGACGTCGCCGCCAAGTGGCGCGCGACGCGGTGGTGGGGCGTCGACATCGGCGACCCGGAGATCGTCGTATGGGGCTCGCCGATCGAGCTCTCCGCGCAGGACCGCGTGCGCCGCGCCCGCGACTGGCTGCTGCGCACGCGGCTCCTTCCCGCGTTCGAGATGTCGCCCGCGAACCTCGACCGCTTCGTCGCCGAGATCCGGCGCGCCCGGCCGCGCATGGTGTTCGGCTATCCGTCGGCGCTCGTGTACATCGCCGAGCACGCGCAGCGCAAGGGGCAGCGCCTCGACGATCTCGGCATCCGGGTCGCCTTCGTGACGTCCGAGCGACTCTACGATCACCAGCGCGAGACGATCGCGACCGCGTTCGGCTGCAGGGTCGCCAACGGCTACGGCGGACGGGACGCCGGCTTCGTCGCGCACGAGTGCCCATCCGGCGGCATGCACATCTCCGCCGAGGACATCGTCGTCGAGATCGTCGGGGCGCAGGGCGAAGCGCTCGCGCCCGGGCATTCGGGCGAGATCGTCGTGACCCACCTCGCCACGCGCGACTTCCCGTTCGTCCGCTACCGCACCGGCGACGTCGGCGTCCTGGACGATCGCGCCTGTCCCTGCGGACGCGGCCTGCCGATGCTGAAGGAGATCGAGGGGCGCAGCACGGACTTCGTGGTCGCCGAGGACGGCACGGTCATGCACGGCCTCGCGCTCATCTACATCCTGCGCGACCTGCCGGAGATCGCGGCGTTCAAGATCGTCCAGGAATCGCGGCAGTGCGTTCGCATCCAGGTCGTCTCGGCCGCGCCGCTCGCCGACGCCACGACCGCGCTCATCCGAAACGGTTTCGCCGCCCGTCTCGGCGCCGCCGTCGAGGTCGAGATCCAGCGCGTCGATTCCATCCCGCCGGAACGGTCCGGCAAGTTCCGGTACGTGGTCAGCCATGCGCTTCCGTGAAGGCAACGCGCTCCATTCCCTCCTGCGGCCGGCGGCCGGGGCACGCGATCGCCGCGACCGATGCTTCGATGTCCGTGTCGCGACGGGCGTCGACTGCCCCCCGAGAGGAGTCGAGCGCGCGGGCGCGAGATCGGCCGCGCACGATGCGGCGGGCGCACGCTCCGGCAGGGCGGGAACGTTCGCATGAGCCTGCGCTGGATGTTCGGCGCCTTGTCGCCCTCCGGCCGGCGCGCGAGGCTGTCGGTCGTCATCTTCCACCGGGTCCGGCCGGCTCCCGACCCCCTGTTCCCGTCGGAGCCCGACGCCGACCGATTCGACGCGCAACTCCGGCTGCTGAAGCGCTGGTTCGAGGTCCTGCCTTTGCCCGACGCCGTGGACGCGTTGCGGACGGGCAGGCTTCCCGCGCGGGCACTGGCCATCACGTTCGACGACGGTTACGCGGACAACCGCACCATCGCACTCCCCATCCTGCAGCGGCACTCGATGCCGGCGACGTTCTTCGTCACGACCGGCTTCCTGGACGGCGGACGCATGTGGAACGACACGGTGATCGAGGCGCTGAGAGCCTGTACGTCGACTGAAATCGACCTTGGCGCCCTCGGTCTCGGCCGCCATCGCCTGAATTCCGCGGAGGAGCGGCGCGCGGCGATCGAGTGCGTCGTCGACCGGGTGAAATACCTTCCGATGAGCGACCGGCAGGAGCGCGTCGACGCGCTCGCGAAGCTGTGCGGCGCCCCGCTGCCCGATGATCTGATGCTGACCAGCGCACAGGTGCGCGAGATGCGCGCGGCAGGCATGACGATCGGCGCCCACACGGTCCACCATCCGATTCTCGCCCGGCTGGCCGAAGACGAGGCCAGGGACGAGATCGCTCGAGGCAAGGCATCGCTCGAACGCATCCTGGGCGAGCCCGTTCGCCTGTTCGCGTATCCCAACGGCAAGCCCCGCCGCGACTACCTCGCGTCCCACGTGCGCATCGCGATGGAGGCCGGATTCGACGCCGCGTTCTCCACGGCGAACGGCGCGGCGGGTGTCGACGACAGCCGTTTCGAGATCCCCAGGTTCACCCCCTGGGACCGCGCGCCGCTGCGCTACGGGCTGCGGATGGCACAGAACATGATGCGTCGAGACATCGTCACGGCCGGGGCATCGTCGTGACCTCGCGGTCCGCGGGAATGCGATCGGCGTCGGCATCGCCGCCGGCAACTGCACGGCCGGGCCAGGGAATCCGCGGCCAGTCACATTGTCATCGACAAACTCCGAAGGGACCGCCGCATGTGACCGCATGCCGCTCCGGGAAGGGTGATCCGCCGCCGGTTCCCCGGTACGCCTTCGAGACGTGCACGCGGCGTCGGGCCGTCGGGAGCGCCCATCCGGCCGACAGGCGCGACCGCACGCCGCATGACACGTCTTACAATGGCCCTCCCCCACCCCGACCGTCGATCTCCTCCGTGCCGACCGTAGAGTCGATTGCGCATGCGTGACTATGCCCTGACCATGCTGATCATCGGGCTGCTCCCGATCTGCGTCTGGCGCCCCTGGATCGGGATCGTCGTCTGGTACTGGTTCGGGCTGATGAACCCGCACAGGCTCACCTGGGACTTCGCCTACACGATGCCCTTTGCCCTGTGGATCGGCGTGGCCACGCTCGCCGGAATCCTGTTCGCCCGGGACCGCAAGCCGATCCCATGGAACTCGGGACTGGTTCTCCTCCTGCTCCTCGTCGTCTACTTCACGTTCACGACGTTCTTTGCGTGGGCCCCGAACGCCGCCTGGGCGCAATGGAACAAGGTGATCAAGGTCGTCCTGATGACGTTCGTCGCGACGATGTTCATCTACGGGAAGGACCGCATCTACGCACTGATGCTGACGATGGCCCTGTCGATCGGATTCTACGGCGTCAAGGGGTTCTTCTTCGTCCTGAGGACCGGAGGAGCCGGGCGCGTGCAGGGACCCGAGGGTTCGTTCATCGACGGCAACACGTTTCTCGGCATGGCGTTCACGATGATGCTGCCGGTGCTGGTCTACCTGGCGCGGGACGAGCGCCGGCTCTGGCTCAAGAACCTCCTGTACACCGTTGCGGCGATGACCGCGGTATCGACGGTCTTCACGTACTCGCGCGGGGCGTACCTCGGGCTCGCCGCCATCGCACCGCTGATGTTGCTGCGCTCCAGGCGAAAGTGGCTGGCGGTGGCAGTGCTGGTTCCGCTCCTGGCGGTGGCGCCTTCCATGCTCCCGGATTCGGTGTTCAAGCGGGCCGAACTGATCGAGCATTACGAGGGCGACCGCTCCGCCAACCAGCGCCTGCAGTCGTGGGCGGTGGCCTGGAACCTGGCATTGGATCGTCCCTTGACGGGTGCCGGTTTCAACTTCGAGTACGGAGCCGCCCGGGAGCAATGGCTCGCGTACGGAAGCGAGAAGTACGCATGGGCGCTGTCGCACTCCAGCGCGGCGCACAGCATCTACTTCCAGGTGCTCGGACAACATGGATTCGTGGCGTTCGCGATGTACCTCGCATTGCTCGTGGGGACCCTGGTGAGCCTCAATCGGCTGCGCGCCATCGGAACGCAGCGGCCCGAACTCGAATGGATCTCCACTTACGCGACGGGGCTCCAGATCGGCCTCGTCGGCTACATGGTCAGCGGCGCCTTCCTGAGTTCCGCGTACTTCGATCTCGCGATCCTGTACTACGCCCTCGCGGCGATACTGTGGCGCGAGGTGCGCGCGGCCGAAGGGAAGGAACGCGCCGTCGAACCCGATCGCCAGGGTGGTTCAGGGGGGCTGCCATCCCGTTCCGCGCCCGCGATCGCCGTTCCGGGAGGACGATGACCATGACGTGCGTACCGTTGTCACGCGCTCCGGCAGCCCGCAGGCCGCGCGCTTCAGGGGATTCGCGTCGAGCCGCCCGGTGCGTGGCGTCGAAGGCGGCCGGGACCGGGCGCGCATCGCGCACGGCCACCCTGTGGGGCATGGCGGTCGCCTGCGTCCTTCTTGGATCATGGACGGCGGCCAGCGCCCAGCAGGGCAATCGGGACTACTATCAACCCCGGGTCACGAAGGACGACAAGCAACTGCTGTGGAACGTGGAGAACTACCATATCGGGCCCGGCGTCACGAAGATGCAGGCAGGCAATTTCCGCTCCGCGCTCGGCGACATCGAGTTCGTGCTGAGGTACTACCCGAATCATCCGCGGGGGCTCGCGCTCATCTCCGAGCTGTGCGATGTCAAGTGGAAGAACTCGCGGTGCGATTCGGACAGGTGGTTTCGCGCGGCCATCGAGATCAATCCGCTCGCACCTCGAACCTTCGTCGTCTACGGAGTGCACCTGCAGCGCACGAATCGCCAGGAAGACGCGGTCCGGAGCTATGAGCGGGCGATCAGGCTGGACCCGGCTTCCCGCGATGCGCACTACAACCTGGCGATGATCCTGTTCGACAGGAAGGAATACGATTCCGCCAATCGTCATGCCCAGCTCGCCTATGCACTGGGGATGCCCTATCCCGCGCTTCGCGACAGACTGACGCGGTCGGGGCACTGGCGCCCGTTGGACGACGATGAGCTCAAGCGCGAACTCGCCCCGCGGAGCGGCGCCGCGGCCGCGTCGCCGCCGAACTAGCGCCCGGCGCGCAGGCGAGGGCCGACCGCGTCGACAGGCTGCGGTCCCGCGCCGGCACGCGTCGCGCGATACACGAACGCGTGGCTGAGCAGCCCGCCCAGGATCGGCGCGCGTGAGAGCGCAAGGCGCGCCAACCGGGACTCCACCAGCGGTCTCAGGTGGCGCATCCCGTGGGGAACGATCGGAAGCCAGTGGCGTTCGAGACGATCGAACCCGGCGACTGCAAGCGCGCGGGCGAGCGCGCCGGGCTCCTCGTAGCGCAAGTGCATCGGCCGCCCTCGAGCCCGGCGCCGCGCGGTCGTCACGCGCGCCGCGAGGCCGCTGCGATTGAGCGCATCGATCCACAGCGCGGCCCCCGGCTTCAGCACGCGCGCGAGTTCGCGCACCACGGGCGCAGATTCCGAGACCGCCTGGAGCACGCCGAAGCAGAGCGCCCCGTCGAACACCGCATCGGCGAAAGGCAACCGGACCGCGTCCGCGGCGCAGTAGGACACCGCCGGCGGCGAGCGGTCTCGCGCCTTGACCAACGCCGGCAGCGAATAGTCGACTCCGACGGCCCGAAGGCCCTGATCGTCGAGCCATCGCGCATAGGTGCCCGCGCCGCAGCCCGCGTCCAGGTACAGGGATCCGGCGGGCACCGGGGCCCACAGGCTCCGGAAGAAACGCATGCGCGTTTCCAGTCCGCTGGTCGACCAGCCCGCGATCCCCGCATCATCGTCCCGGAGCGCGGCGAACTCGCCGAACCGCTCGCGCCACGCTTCCTCGAACGACGTGTTTCCGGACCGTCGCCGGGGATCGCCTCGTCCGGAGTCCATGGAGGGTACCCGCCTGCCGGTCCGATCAACGAGACCCCGACGCTCGGTATGCGATCGACCCGGCAGAACGCAGGGGCGCACGCCTCGCGCGAATGCGGCCACACCGGACGGAGGTCGAAATCGACACCGGGACCTGCCCGAGGGGCGGAATCGGGCGCAAGACGGCGACCATGCCCGCTCACGCCCCGCCGGACGCGTGCCGCTCGAACCACAGCTCGAGCATCATCAGGATCCACACCATGGTTCCGTAGTAGCCGGCGTGGTCCGCGTGGTCATCGACCAGCAGCCG
>DAOMBL010000222.1:0-6227 GCA_035427325.1 Casimicrobiaceae bacterium | reverse complement strand
GTGGGTCGGGCTTCAGCCCGACATCAGGTATCAGGAATCAGAGGACAGTCGCGCCACCGGAATCGCCGGCGCGACTGTCCTCTGTCCTCTGTTCCCTGTCTCCTGATGTCGGCCTTCCGCGCGATGCCGCGAGCACCTCGGGGCCCGGAGGTGCGGCGTCACGCGGAAACGTTCTCCCGCGATGTCCACCTCGCAGCGCGCACCGAGAACGGCGTCGTCGGTGAGCGCGCCATCAGCGCGCGCATACGCCAGCGCGACCGCGCGTCCGAGCGCCCGGCTGTAGCCGGCGCTCGTGAGTTCGCCGACGTTCCGGCCGTCCATCAGGAGCGGCTCCCCGCCCCAGGGGAAGGCCGCCGGATCGTCGAACGTGAACTGCACGAGGCGCTTGCGTATCCCCGCCTCGCGCTGGCGCAACAGCGCATCGCGGCCGAGGAAGGGCGTGCGCTTGTCGATCGCCACTGCGTATCCCAGACCCGCCTCCCAGGGCGTCTCGTCGGGAGAGAGTTCGGCGCCCCACGCGCGGCGGCCGGCTTCGATGCGCAATGCGTCGATCGTGTAGTAGCCGGCGTCCTTCAGCCCGAAGCGCGGACCGCCTTCCACCAGCGCGTCGTAGAGCGTGAGCGCCTGCTCGACCGGCACGTAGAGTTCGTATCCCGGGCCTCCGACATAGCTCATGCGCGCGGCACGCACGCGCGCGTAGCCGATGTCCACCGTCCGGACCTGCGAGAAGGGCAGGGCGACCTTCCCGAACCGGTCGGGCGAGAGCGAGGCGAGCAGCGATTCCGCCTTCGGTCCCATTACCGAGATCACCGACCAGGCGCCGGTCACGTCGACGAGCGAGGCGTGCTCGTCGGGGCCGATGTGCCGTTCGATCCACGAAGCGTCCCGCGTCGCCTGCGCGGACCCCGTGAGGATGAAGAACTCGCGTTCCGAAACGCGCAGCACCGTGAGATCGCTCTCGAAGCCACCGCGTGCATTGAGCATCGCCGTGTACACCATGCGGCCCGGCGCGACGTCGATCTCGTTGGCGCACAGGCGCTGCAGCACCGCGAGCGCGTCGCGTCCCTTCAGCGCGAATTTCGCGAACGATGTCTGGTCGAACACCACCACGTCCTCGCGGCAGGCGCGCTGCTCCTCGAGGACGCACGGGAGCCACCCGGGCGTGTCGAGCGTCGGCGGGCTCTCGCGTTCGCCGGGTCGAAGGAAGTAGTTGGCGCGCTCCCAGCCCAGCTTGCTGCCGAACACCGCGCCCTTGGCGGCGAGGCGGTCGTAGAGCGGCGAGCGGCGCAGCGGCCGGACGGTCTGCAGTTCCTCGCGCGGCCAGCGCATCGCGTAGTGCAGGCCCAGCGACTCGACGGTGCGGTCGGCGAGGTGGCGGCGGTTCGCGTGGAACGGCGCGAAGCGGCGGATGTCGACGTCCCACAGGTCGAGCGGCGCCTCGCCGTCGACGATCCACTGCGCGACGAGCTTGCCCGCGCCGCCGGAGTTCGCGATGCCGGCCGAGTTGAATCCGGCGCAGACGAAATAGCCGCCGAGCGAGGGGGCCTCGCCGAGGATGAAGTTCCCGTCGCCGGTGAAGCTCTCCGGTCCGTTCAGCAGGAGTTTCACCTGCGCCGTCTCGAGGCAAGGGGTCCGATGGATCGCGTTCTTCATCAGGATCTCGAACTGATCCCAGTCCTCGCCCAGCAACTGGAACTCGAAGCCCTCGGGGATCGGATCGACCGTCCACGGCTTCGCGACGGGCTCGAAGCCGCCCATCACGAGGCCGCCGACCTCCTCCTTGAAGTAGATGTAGCCGTCCGGGTCGCGCATGACCGGCAGGTTCGGGGTGACGCCGGCGATGGGCTCGGTGACGATGTAGAAGTGCTCGGCCGCGTACAGCGGAACCTCGACACCCGCCATCGCGCCGAACGCGCGCGCCCACTGGCCGGCGCAGTTGACGACGACGTCGCAATCGATCGACGCCGTCTCGAGGCCCAGGCGCACGTCGACGCCGGCGACGCGCCCGGCCTTCGTCCGCACGCCAGTCACCCGCGCGCCCTCGACGATGCGGGCACCCCCCATGCGCGCGCCGCGCGCGAGCGACTGCGTGAGATCGGTGGGGTTGGCCTTGCCGTCGCCGGGAATCCACACCGCGCCCGCGAGGTCGTCGGTGCGCAGGATCGGCGCGATCCTGCCGGCCTCGGCCGGCGAGACGAACTCGAACTCGATGCCGAAACTCCTCGCGCGCGCCATCTGCCGGCGGAAGAGCTTCAGGCGTTCCGGCGTCCTTGCGACGTTGAGCGAGCCGCACGGCTTCCATCCGGTAGCGAGGCCCGTCGCCTGCTCGAGCGTCGAATAGAGTTCGATGCCGTAGCGGCTCATGCGCGTCGCGTTGCGCGTCGCGCGGTACTGGCCGACGAGTCCCGCGGCGTGCCAGGTGGTTCCGCAGGTGAGCTTGCCCTGCTCGAGCAGCACGACGTCGCGCCAGCCGAGCTTGGTCAGGTGGTAGGCGGTGGAGCAGCCGGCGATCCCGCCGCCGACGACGACGGCACGGGCGTGGGTGGGCAGCGCAACGGTCATCGATTCCTCGCAGTCACAGGCGCAGGGCGGCGACCCCGGCGACGACGGTCGCGGCGCCGGCCATGCGCTTCCAGCCGAAGCCTTCCTTGAGCACGAAGGCGCCGATCGCCGCCGCGAACAGCACCGAAACCTCGCGCAGCGCGGCGACGACCGCCACCGGGGCGCGCGTCATCGCCCACAGCGCGATGCCGTAGGCTGCGAGACTCGCCGCGCCGCCGGCGAGGCCGCGCCGCCATCGCGGCCGCAGGTAGTCGATCGAGGAGCGTCCGCGCATGGCCGCGATCCAGCCCAGGTAGGGAATCCCCTCGAGGAAGCAGAGCCAGGTCACGTAGCCGGCAGCGGTGCCGGACGCACGCGCCCCGGCGCCGTCGATCAGCGTGTACATCGCGATGATGGCCGCATTGGAGAGCGCCCATCCGGCGGAGGCGGCCGTGTGGCGCTCGCCGGCGCACCACGCGATGACGAGGATGCCGAGCGAGATCAGCACGATGCCCGTGAGCGTCGACGGACCCGGTCGCTCGCCCAGGAACAGGACGCCGAGCAGCGTGACGATCAGCGGCGCGACGCCGCGCATCAGCGGATACGCGAACGACAGGTCGCCGCGTCGATAGGCCCCGGCCAGCGTCACGTAGTAGCCGAAGTGGACGATCGCCGAGGCCGCCATGTAGGGCCACGCGGCACGATCGGGTACCGGGACGAGGGGGATGCAGGCCGCCGCGACGACGCAGGTGCCGGCCACGATCAACGCCATGTCGAGCTGCGCGTCGCCGCCCGCCGACTTCAGCATGGCGTTCCACAGCGCATGCAGGAAGCCCGCGCCGAGCACGGCGAGGGTGACCGGCAGCGTGATGTCCGCCGGCGTCATCGCGCACCGCTCACGCCGTCGTCGGCTTGTTCTTGTTGTTCCAGCGTCGCCCGCGGTCGCTCGCCTCCTGCGCGGATTCGGGGGCCTTGAGCCTAGTGTGCGCGAGCACGCCCGCCTGCTCGAGGATCGGGTAGGCGATCGAGCACACGTGCGAATTGATGCGCTTCATGTCCGAGATGAGGTCGAGGTGGAGCGAGGAGGTCTCGATGCTCTCGACCGTGTTGCCGGCCAGCCGGCCCAGGTGCGAGTCCGCGTAGGCGCGTTCGAGATCGCGGAAGAGCACCTTCTGCGCGAGCAGCTCCTGGGCGCTCTTGAGGTCGCCGTTCAGGAAGACGCTCATCCCCAGCCGCAGGTTGGAGACCAGTCGCGCGTGGAGGTCGCAGATCTCGGCCATGCCGGCCTCCGAGAAGTTGCGGCCCTTCTCGATCTTCTTGTCCTCGATGTCGGACAGGATGCGTTCGATGATGTCGCCGACCTGCTCGAGGTTGATCGTGAACGAGACGATGTCGGCCCAGCGGCGGCCTTCCTTCTCCTCGAGCGCCTCGCGCGAGATCTGGGTCAGGTACAGCTTGATCGCCGTGTACAGCGAGTCCACGACGTCGTCCATGCCGCGCAGCCGTCGCGCGAGCGCGCTGTCGTTGGTCTTCAGCACCGTGAGCGTGCCGGTCAGCATCTGCTCGACGACGTCGCCGATGCGGATC
This sequence comes from Casimicrobiaceae bacterium, assembly GCA_035427325.1. GTDB lineage: Bacteria > Pseudomonadota > Gammaproteobacteria > Burkholderiales > Casimicrobiaceae > VBCG01. The sequence continues at coordinate 2,099 of DAOMBL010000222.1, read as the reverse complement.
GCCTCGCGGGCGGCGTTGCTGATCGCAAGCGTCGGGGTGTCGAGCGCGGACGGGTCGAGGAACCGCGGCTTGGCGGGGTCGTCCTCGATGGGCTTCGCCGGCAGCAGCCGCTCGGCGACGTGCGCGATCCGCTCGGTCCAGAAGATGAACGCCAGCGCGATGCCCAGGTTGAAGACCACGTGGAACGCGACGACTTCCTGGCTCGGGTTGAGGGCCATCCGCTCGACCAGGCGCTGGATCTGCTCGACGAGCGGGATCGCGATCACGCAGCCGATGAGCTTGAACAGGAAGTTGCCGAGCGTGACGCGGCGGGCCTCGGGAGGCGAACTCAGTGTCGAGAGCATGCCGAGCGCGCCGCTGCCCAGGTTGGCGCCGAGCACGAGACCGAGCGCGACCGCGGGGCTGATGACGCCGAGGTGCGCGAGCGTCGCCACCAGCAGCACCACCGCGAGGCTCGAGTAGCACAGGATGGTCACCAGCGCGGCGACGAGCACGTCGAGGAGGACGTCGCCGGTCAGCGAGGCGAACAGGACCTTGACGCCGGCGGCGTCGACGATCGGCTGCGCGGCCACCCGGATCCACTGCAGGGCGAAGAGGATGAGTCCCAGCCCGATCAGGATGCGTCCGAAGCGCCCGACGTTGGTCGCCTGCCGGGCGAGGAACAGGACCACGCCCGAGAACACGAGCAGCGGGGCGAGCCACGACAGGTCGAACGACAGGACCGCGGTCACGATCGAGGTGCCGACGTCGGCGCCGAGCATCACGGCGAGCGCGCTCGTCGTGGTGACGAGGCCCTGGCCGGCGAACGCGGCGACGATCAGCGCGGTCGCGGTCGAACTCTGGATGAGGCCGGTCACGCCGATGCCGGCCGCGAACGCCGCGAAACGGTTGCGCGCCACGCTCTTGCGCAGGACGCGGCGCAGGTCGCCGCCGTAGAGGCGCAGGATGCCGGTGCGCACGATGTGCGTGCCCCAGACGAGCAGCGCGACGCCGGCGAGGAGGTTGAGGAGCGTTTGCATGGCGCCGGTCAGGTCCCTTCGCCGGCCTCGACCGCGCCGATCGCCTCGTCGAGGATGTCGAGGGCGCGATCGAGGTCGCTCTCCGGGATCACGAGGGGGGGCGAGAGCGTGATCACGTTGCCCTGGCCTACCTTGAACGACAGGCCGCGCGCGAGGCAGCCGTACATCACGCGCTCCGCTTCGTCGCGTGCGGGCGAACCGTCGGCGCGCCGGAGTTCGAGTCCGAGGAGCAGGCCCACGCCCCGGACGTCGGCGACGAGCGGATGGCGGGACGCGATCGCGCGCAGCCGTTCCAGCGCGCGGGCGCCCAGGCGTCGCGTGCGTTCGAGCAGGCGCTCGTCCTCGATCACGTCGAGCGTCGCCAGCGCCGCGGCGCAACCGATCGAGCTCTTCTCGTGCGTGTAGTGGCCGAGCGCCCGGTCGCCCGCGACGTCGAGGTCGCGCCGCGCGATCAGGGCCGCCATCGGAAACACCGCGCCGCCCAGGCCCTTGCCGAGCACGACCATGTCCGGGACGATCCCGTAGTGCTCGAACGCGAACATCGTGCCCGTGCGGCCGAGCCCGATCGGGACCTCGTCGAGGACCAGCAGCGCACCGTGGCGGTCGCAGGCCGCGCGCAGGCGGCGGTAGTAGGCTTCGGGCGGGACCTGCACGTCGGTGCAGCGCACGGTCTCGACGACGACCGCGGCGACGTCCTGCTCCTTGCCCAGGACGTAGTCCACGTAGTCGGCGCAGCTCGCGTCGCAGGCGCCGCCGCAGCGGAAGCGGCAGGCGTGCGGGTCGCAGGGCGGAACGTGCTCGGTGCCCGGCATCAGCGGCCCGATGTCGCGGCGGAAGACCGCCTCGCCGCCGATCGAGATCGCGTCGAGCGAGGCGCCGTGGAACGCGTCCCACATCGAGATCGTCTTGTGGCGGCCGGTCGCCACGCGCGCGAGCTTGAGCGCCATGCCGATCGCCAGTGTCCCGCCCGGGGCGAAGAGCACCTTGCCCAGCGGGTCGGGCGCGAGGGCGCCGAGTCGCGCGGCGAGTTCGACCGCCGTGGCGTTGGTGAACCGGCGCGGGGAGAACGGCAGGGTGTCG
>DAOMBL010000221.1:0-6244 GCA_035427325.1 Casimicrobiaceae bacterium | reverse complement strand
TGGGCGATCGGCCGCCAGGAGAGGCCCGCGGCGGCGGCGCGCTGGAAGCTGCGCTTGCCGAAACCGGCGGTCTCGCCGCTGCCCGGCACCCAGACCGGCATGTCCCCCCAGGGCTGGACGTTCTGCTCGGCCAGGAACTCGGCGGAGGCCCAGTGCAGCTTCGCGCCGGCGGTGGTCGACGCCTTGACGCCGTGGAGCAGCTCGACCATCGGCAGCTCGTAGCCGGGGCCGACCGCGTTGAAGATGCCGGTCGTGCCCGCCTCGACCATGCGGATCGTCCATTCGGCGAGGTCGCGCGCGTCGATCAGCTGGATCGGCCGCTCCGGCGGCGCGGGCACCGCGGCCTCGTCGTCGCGCTCGCCCAGCACCCGCGGCTGCGTGAAGCGCGCGACCCAGTACGAGAACCGGTCGGTCGGGTCGTGGGGGCCCACGATGAGCCCCGGCCGCACGATCGTCGCGTTCCCGCCGTAGCGCGCGAGCACGCGGTCCTCGCAGGCGGCCTTCAGCGCCCCGTAGTGGGCGGCGACGTCCTCGCTCGCCGGATCGGCGAGCTTCTCGCGGGCGGCGTCCTCGCCGATGCCGGGCGTCGCGCTGTCCGCGTACACCGACTGGGTCGACACGAACAGGTAGCGGCGCACGCGCGCACCGAGCAGTTCGCAGGACGCGTCGACGATGCGCGGCACGTAGCCGGAGAGGTCGAACGCCGCGTCCCAGGTGCCGGAGGCGAGCGCCGCGAGGCCCTCGCCCGCGCGCGGGTCGCGGTCGCCGCCGAGCGGCAGGACGGCCGGGTGCTCGTGCGTCGGCGACTGCCCGCGCGTGAACGTCGTGACCGTGTGGCCGCGCTCGACCGCGGCGTCGACCAGGTGCCGGCCGAGGAACCTCGTGCCGCCGAGGACGAGGAACCTCACGCGCCCCGCAGCAGTGCGCGGACCCGAGGCGCGAGTGCGGGATCGCCGCACGCGACGACGTCGCCGCCCTCGTCGCAGCGGCCGCCGTCCCACGCGGTGACGACGCCGCCGGCGCCTTCGACGATCGGAATCAGCGCCTGGATGTCCCAGGCGTGCAGGCCGGATTCGACCACCACGTCGATGAGGCCCATCGCGAGCAGGCAGTACGCGTAGCAGTCGCCGCCGAAGCGCGTGAGCCGCACCCGCGCGCGCAGGCGGGCGAACGACGCGGCGCGGGCCGGCGTGTCGAAGATGTCCGGCGACGTGGACGCGAGGATCGCCTCGCCCGGCTCGGCGCACCGGCGCGTCGCGAGAGCGCGCTCGGTCCCCGCGTGCCGGAACCGCGCGGGCCCGCCCGCGGCGGCGAGAAAGGTCTCGCCGACGTAGGGCTGGTGCGACACGCCGCAGACGACGCGATCGCCGTCGTGCAGCGCGACCAGCATTCCCCAGTGCAACTGGCCGGTGATGAAGCTTCGCGTGCCGTCCACCGGATCGATCACCCAGGTGTAGCGCGAGGCTCCGCGCTCGAACCCGTGCTCCTCGCCGCGGATGCCGTGGTCGGGAAACGCCTTTGCGATCGCCGCGCGGATCACCGCCTCCGCGTCCCGGTCGGCCGCCGTGACCGGGTCGTACCCGGTTCCGCCCTTGTCGTCGACCGCGATCGGCACGCGGAAGTGCGGCAGCGTCGCCGCGCCGGCGTCGACCACCGTCCGGTACGCGAACTCGAGATAGTCGTCGGGGGTCATCGTCTCGCCGTCCGATCGCCGGCCGTCATCGGGGACCGGAGGACATCCGTCATCGCGGCACGATCTTCACGTTGCCGATCCGCTCCTGCGCCTCGATCAGCGAGGCGACGTAGCGGTCGCCGAAGCCCAGCGCGTTCGCGGTGACGAGACTCTGGTGCACCGCCTCGCCGACCACCGACGGCAGCATCATCGACTCGGTGAAGTGCGTGTAGTAGCGCAGGTCCTTCGCCGCGTTCGACAGCGTGAACCGGAGCCCGGTGAGGTCGCCGCCCTCGAGCATCCGCCCCACCAGCATCTGGAACAGGCCCGAGTTGACCGCGCCCGCCGAGATCACCTCGTGGAGCTTGCGGATCGACAGTCCCGACTTCGCCGCCGCGGCGACGCCCTCGGCGGTCGCCGTGCAGATGGCCTGCGCGATGAAGTTGTTGATGAGCTTCAGCACGATCCCGTGGCCCGGCGGACCGGCGTGGACGATGTTCTCGCAGTACGCGGCGAGCACCGGCTTCAGTTCGGCGAAGGTCGCGTCGTCGGCGCCGACCATGGTGTTGAGCCGCCCCTGCTCGGCCTCGACAGGCGTGCGCGCCAGCGGCGCGTCGACGAAGCGCACCTCCCGCGCCGCGAGCGCCTCGCGCATCCTCGTCGTCGTGGCCGGCTCGGAGGTCGACGTGTCGACGACGATGAGCCCTGGCTGCGCCGCGCCCGCGACGCCCTCCGGGCCGAAGATCACCTCCTCGACCTGCGGGGCGCCGGTGACGCACAGGATCACGATGTCGGCGTTCCGCGCGAGGTCGGCGTTCGTCGCCACTTCCTTCGCGCCGCGCTTCACGAGGTCGTCGATCGGCGCGCGGTTGCGATGCGCGCGCAAGACGAGCGGGAAGCCTTTCTCGACCAGGTTCTTCGCGATGCCGTGGCCCATGAGGCCGGCGCCGACGATGCCGATGCGCTGTTTCGTGCTCAAGCGGTCTTCCGGAGGCTGGCGAGGAGGAAATCCTCGCGGGACGCGCACCTGCGCGGGCCTCCGATTCTACGTCATCCGGCGTCCGCGGACCGCCGTGCCGACGGCGAAGGCGACGATCGGCGTCGCTCGTGGAGCGTGATCAGCAGGCCGCTTCCGGCGATGATCGCGATGCCGGCGAACGCGTAGCCGTCGGGAAACGTCGCGAACACGGTCCATCCGATCAGCGTCGCCCACACCAGGTGCAGGTAGGTGAACGGGGTGAGCGCGGAGGCCGCCGCCCGCTGGAACGCGAGCACGAACAGGAAGTGTCCGAACGTGCCGACCATGGCGCCGACGACCAGCATCGCGGCGTGCGTCCACGGCATGGCGATCGGCCCGGGCGAGAACGCCACCGGAATCGCCAGCGCGATCGCGCCGACGGCGGCGGGATAGAAGAGCAGCACGCCGGGATCCTCGTCCGCCATCCTGCGCGTGAGGATCTGGAACATCGCGTAGCAGGCGGCCGAGGCGAGCGCGAGGAGCGACGCGCCGCGGAACACGTCGCTCCCGGGCCGCACGATGAGGATCATCCCGAGCGCGCCTGCCGCCACGAACGCGATCCGCGCCGGCGTCACGCGCTCGCCCAGCAAGGCGACGGAGAGCACGACGACCATCGTCGGCGTCGTGTAGTTGAGCGCCGTGACGTTCGCGAGCGGCAGGTCGCGCAGCGCGTAGACGAACGCGACCGACGAGGCGATCAGCACGCCGCCGCGCACCAGGTGGCTGCCGGCGCGCCGGGTGCGCAGGAACCCGAGCCCGGACATCGGCGCGAGCCAGGCGACGATCGCGATCGCCTGGATCGTCCAGCGCGCCCAGACGAGCAGCGGCACCGGATGGCGCGCCGACAGGAACTTGATCACCGCGTCGAGCGCCGCGAAGCAGGCGGTCGCGGCGCAGATGAGGAGCACGGCGCGGACCGGGACGTGCTCGTGCTTCATGTCGCGCACCGACGCGCCCCCGACGGCACGAGGGGCGGGACGATCCGGGGAAACGGAGGGTGCGGGTCCATCGCGGGTCGCGCCTGCGACGCGCGGCGGACGCGGCGCATCTTACCGGAGGGCGGCCGAACCGGCGGTCCGCGAGGCGCATACTGGCGGGCGCCGAACGCCCCGGCGCGCCCGGGACGATCGCGCCGCGCGGCGGCGTGGAGCGGGTGAAGGGAATCGAACCCTCGTCGTAGGCTTGGGAAGCCTCTGCTCTACCATTGAGCTACACCCGCGCGGAGGCGGATTCTACACCCGCCCCCCGCGCGGGAACGACGCGCCCCCCACCCGGCCACCCCAGGACGACCCGCGAGCGATGACGACGGAAGCGAAGATCCCGAACGTGCTGACGATCGCGGGCGTCGACCCGTCGGGAGGCGCGGGCGTGCTGGCCGACGTCAAGGCGATCAGCGCGCTGCGCGCGTACGCCTGCGCGGTGGTCGCCGCGCTCACCGCGCAGAACACGCGAGCGGTCACCGGGGTGTTCGCGATCCCGCCGTCCTTCGCGCGCGAGCCGAACGACACGCTCTTCGCCGACGTGCGGATCGACGCGGCGAAGATCGGCATGGTCGGCGCGGCAGGGGTGATCCGCGCTGTGGCCGACGGACTCCTGCACTGGAAGCCGCCGCATGTCGTGCTGGACCCCGTGATGATCGCGAAGAGCGGCGACGTGCTGCTCGCGAAGGACGCGGTCGGCGCGCTCGTCGACGCGCTCGTGCCCTGCGCGACGGTGCTCACGCCCAATCTCCCCGAAGCAGGCACCCTGCTCGGCGAGCGCGCGCCGGAGAACGTGAAGGAGATGCGGCGCGCCGCCGAACGCCTGCGCGAGCGCATGGCGCACGCGGGGTCGCGGTGGGTCGTGCTGAAGGGTGGGCACCTGCCGGGGAGCGAGGCGGTCGACGTCCTGACCGACGGTGACCGGATGCTCGAATTCGCCTCCCGGCGCATCGACACTACGAACACGCACGGCACCGGCTGCACGCTGTCCGCGGCGATCGCGGCCCTGCTGCCGCAGGCGCCCGACGTTCCCTCCGCGGTGCGCGCCGCCCGCGAGTACCTGGTCGCGGCGATCGGCGAAGCCGACCGTCTCGCGGTGGGCGGGGGCCACGGGCCCGTCCACCACTTCCACGCACTGTGGCGAGGCTGACGCCACGCTCACCTTCCACGTTCACCGGAGTCCCCATGCGCAACGCCGCCCTGCCCGTCACGCTGATCGTCCTCGGCGTGGTCGGCGTCGTCGTCTACTTCGGCTGGCTGCCCGACAAGGACGTGATCACCGCGCTCGGCTTCGTCGCGGCCGGCGTCGTGATCCTCGCGCTCGACGGCGTCACGAAATCGTCGATCGTGCTCGGCCCGACGCTGATCACGATCGGCGTCATGTGGTGGATCCACGACCAGTACCGCACGCGCTGGAGCCTGCTCGTGCCGATCCTCCTCATCGTCATCGGCGCGCTGATGCTCGTGGCGCGGCGTCCGGGCATTCCCGACCGTCGCGGCAAGCCGGACGCCTGACGCGTCAGGCGGAGGACGCGGCGAGCGCGCGCTCGATGGCGGGCAACTCCCCGTCGCGCGCCAGCGTCCTCGCCCGTTCGCGCATCGCCTCCAGTTCGCGCCTGCCCGCCCGCCCGGCGCCTGCCCCGGCGAGGGTGCGCCCGAACGCGACGTGGAACGCCGACCAGGGCGTCGGCTCGGCGCGGACCTGCGCCTCGAGGGCGTCCGCGTGATGCACCGCGCCCGCCCAGTCGCCCGCGTCGAGCGAGGCCCGGATCGCGTCGCGCCGGAACCACAGGTGGTTGTGCGCCATCGGCGCTTCACGCAGCAGCGCCTCGCCGCGCGCGATCGCCTCCGAGCGCGCTGCGGCGTCACGCGCCGCGATCGCTTCCGTGCCGAAGAGGAGGCCGCCGGCGAACCTCATGCCGATGGTCTCGCACAGCGCGCGTGCCTCCGCGAGGTGGTGCGCCATCGCGTCGTCGTCGCCGTCCTCGCGCGCGATCCGCGCGAGCAGCATCAGGTCGATCGCGGCGAAGCGGCGCGACTCGATGCGCCGCGCGAGCGCGAGGCTCCGCGCGAGCGGCTCGCGCGCCTCGTCCAGGCGCCCCGCGTCGACGAACACGAGACCGGCGCACTCGTCGGCCATCACCTCGGCCACGCGATGCCCGATCGTGCGCGCGGCGTCGCGCGCCTCGTCGATCGCCTGCCGCGCCACGTCGAGCCGGCAGAGGTAGCCGGCCGTGATCCCGATCATGCAGCGGTTGGTGAGCGCGTCGCGCAGCCTGCCCAGGCGGTCGCACAGCGCGACGCAGCGCGCGAACGCGTCGTGGGCGCTCGCCATCTTCCCGTCGGCGTAGAGCACGTCCGCGATCCCCGAGTGCGCGTGCGCCTCGCAGACCTGGTCGCCGGCGAGGCGCGCCTGCTCCAGCGCGCGCCGGTGCTCCCGGGCGCAGGCCGGCGTATCGCCGCCGGCGAACGCGAGGCAGCCCCGAAGGTAGGCGATGCGGGCGAGCGCGCCCGGCGAGCGGAGCCGCTCGGCGAGCGCCTCCGCGGCGTCGAGCGCCGACCGGCCGGGTTCGA
>DAOMBL010000220.1:0-6244 GCA_035427325.1 Casimicrobiaceae bacterium | reverse complement strand
CTCGACGTCGAGACGCTGCGCGCGCTCGAGGAAGCGCTCGCGGAGTTTCCGGGGAGCGTGCTAGTCATCTCTCACGACCGATGGTTCCTCGACCGGAACGCGACCCCCATCCTCGCCGCCAAGGACGACTCGAAGTGGGTGTTCGTCGAGGGCAACTACCGCGACTACGAGGACGACAAGCGCAAGCGGCTGGGCGAGGAAGGCGCGAAGCCGCACCGGCCGCGCTACAAGCCGCTGATGGCGTAGTCGCGTCGCGCGGGCGTCCGGGGATCAGCGCGTGTCGACGAGCATGCCGACGCCTCCGCCGATCATGGCGCCCGAGAACGGGCGGCCAGCGAGGGCGCCCACGCCGGTGCCGATCATCGTCCCGGCGATCGTGGCGCAACCGGTCATCGCAAGGAGCGCCGCGACGGCGGCAAAGGTGAGCATCGCCTTCTTCATCCTGTCGACCTCGCACGCGCGTTGGCAGAGCCTCGTGACGCCACCCGGATCCGGGCACGCCGGGCCCGCGCGGTCGCCGGACCCCGAACCCATAACGCTGCTGCGGGGCGCGCGGTGCACAGGACCCGGACCGGCGGCAAGGCGTCCGTGGCGACCTGAACCGGAAATCCGGACGTGACGATCGCCCTCTGGTTGCTCGTGGCGACCCTCATTGCCGTCGGCGTCGCGGGTACCGTGCTGCCCGCGATGCCCGGGAGCACTCTCGTGTTCGACGGCATCGAGCTCGCGGCGTGGATCGACGACTTCGCGCGGATTCCCGTCTGGGTCGTCGTCGTGGCGGGGGTCCTCGCGGTCCTGACGTGGATCGTCGACGCCGCCGCCGCGGCGGCCGGCGCGCGGCGCGTCGGCGCGAGCCCGTGGGCGGTCCTGGGCGCGGCCGCAGGAACGATCGCGGGCGTCTTCACCGGATTCGTGGGGCTCCTCTTCCTCCCGCTCGCGGGAGCCGCGATCGGCGAGTTCCTGGCGGAGCGAAATCTGCTGCGGGCCGGCAAGGTCGGTCTCGCGACCTGGCTCGGCCTCCTCATCGGCACGGCGCTCAAGGTCGCGATCGTGTTCGCGATGCTCGGCCTCTTCGCGGGCTCGCTGCTCCTCGGCCGGTAGGCCGCACGGCCGGGGGGGTGTTGTCGGTGCGCACCTCGGCGCGCATCATCGCGCCTGTTCGGCCATGCGGACCACGGAGGAAGCGCGATGAACTGGATGTTCATGCTGGTGCTCGGCATCGGGGTGCTCGCGCTCCTGAGCGGGGCGCTGATGGCGGTGATGCGCGTGCGGACGATCTACTTCGGCGCCAAGGCCGAGGGCCGGGTGGTCGGGCACTCGGAATCGACCTCGTCGTCGAGTTCCCGGAGCTCCACGAAATTCACGACGCTCTACGCGCCGATCGTCGAATTCACGTTCAACGGGAAGAAGTACAAGTTCACGTCGTCGCTCGCCACGCAGGACAGGCTCGCGGAAGGATCGAAGGTTCTCGTGCGGTTCCTCCCCGACCAGCCCGATCTCTCCGCCGAGATCGGCACAGGCGTGCGGATGTGGGGATTCCCCATCATGGCGCTCGTGGTCGGGTCGATCTTCATCCTCGTCGCGCTCTACGGCGCCGGGTACCTGGGCGTCAAGCCGCCGTAGATTCCCCTGCGGGTCGGGCTTCAGGCCCTGTGGGTCGGCCTTCAGGCCGACGCATCTCCTTCGCATCGGCACGAACCCCGTCGGGCTGAAGCCCGACCCACAGGGCCTGAAGGCCGACCCACAGGGCCTGAAGGCCGACCCACAGGGCCTGAAGGCCGACCCACAGCGGCCGAAGGCCGACCCGCGACGCCAATCAGGACGCGCCGAGGCGCGCGCGCAGGAGCGCATTCACCTGGGCCGGATTGGCCTTGCCCTTCGAGGCGGCCATCGCCTTGCCGACGAGGGCGTTGAACGCCTTCTCCTTGCCCGCCCGGAACTCGGCGACGACCGACGGGTTCGCCGCGATCACGTCGTCGACGAGTTTCGCGATCGCGCCTTCGTCGGAGATCTGCGTGAGGCCCTTCGCGGCGATGATCGTGTCGGCGAGGCCGGCGCCGAGGCCCGAATCCGCCCCGGCGGCACGAGGTCCGGTCGACGCGTCGTGCGCGCCGACGCCGGCCTCCCACATCTCCGCGAAGACGTCCTTCGCGATCTTGCCCGAGATCGTGCCGTCGGCGACGCGCTTCAGCAGTCCCGCGAGCGCGGCCGGCGACACGGGGGAGTCCTCGATCTCGCGCCCCGAGCGATTCAGTCCCGCGGCGAGTTCGCCCAGCATCCAGTTCGCGGCCGAGCGCGGCTCCGCGCCCGCCGCGACGACGTCCTCGTAGTAGTCGGCGAGCGCGCGGCTCGCGACCAGCGCCGTCGCGTCGGCGACCGGCAGTCCGTAGTGCGGGCGCTGCGCGGAGACCTGCAGCGCGAGGCTCGATTCCTCGAACACCCGGTCGTCGAGGCCGGACCGGTCGACGTTGCCCGCACCCTTGGCGAGCGCGACCAGGTGCTCGCGCGAGGTCGCCGAGAACCGCAGCTTCCGCAGTTCCGGCAGTTCGGGCATCTCCTCGCGCACGCGCTCGATCCATGCGGCGTCGATCGCGAGCGGTGGCAGGTCGGGGTCCGGGAAATAGCGGTAGTCCTGCGCGTCTTCCTTGCTGCGCATCGGACGCGTCTCGTTGCGGTCCGGGTCGTAGAGGCGCGTCTCCTGCACGACCGTGCCGCCGTCCTCGATCACCGCGATCTGCCGGCGAACCTCGTAGTCGATCGCCTGCTGCATGAACCGGAAGCTGTTCAGGTTCTTGATCTCGCAACGGGTGCCGAGCGGCCCGCCCGGGCGCCGCACCGAGACGTTCGCGTCGCAGCGGAAACTGCCCTCCTGCATGTTGCCGTCGCAGATGCCGATCCAGCGCACGAGCGTGTGCAGCGCCTTCGCGTAGGCGACGGCCTCGTCGGAGGACCGCAGGTCCGGTTCGCTCACGATCTCGAGGAGCGGCGTGCCGGCGCGGTTGAGGTCGATGCCGGACATGCCGTGGTAGTCCTCGTGCAGGCTCTTGCCCGCGTCCTCCTCGAGGTGCGCTCGCGTGAGGCGCACGCGCATCGCGCCGCGCGTCGGCGAGACGATGTCGACCCCGCCGCCCTGCACGACGGGAATCTCGTACTGCGAGATCTGGTAGCCCTTCGGCAGGTCGGGGTAGAAGTAGTTCTTGCGCGCGAACACGCTCTTCGCGTTGATCGTGCCGCCGACCGCGAGGCCGAAGCGGATCGCGCGCTCGACCGCACCGCGGTTCGGCACCGGCAGCACGCCCGGGAGCGCGATGTCGACGGCCGACGCCTGCGTGTTCGGCGCCGCGCCGAAGGCGGTCGAGGCGCCGGAGAAGATCTTCGACGCGGTCGAGAGCTGCGCGTGCGTCTCCAGCCCGATGACGATTTCCCAGCCCATCGGCCGATTCTACCCGCCCGGCCGCAGCGCGAAGATCTCCCCGGGCGCCACGCGGAACCGGTGTCGCGACCCTTCGGCGAGCGGCGCGTGGTGGCGCGCGTGGGCCATGTCCGCGTGGAGCGTCGCGGCGCCCGCGCGCAGTTCGTAGCGGATGAACTCGCCGAGGAACCGCTCGCCGGCGACCTCGGCCGCGAAGACGAGTGCGTCGGGGGCGGCGCCCTCGTCGCCGACGAGATCGACCGCGTGCGGCCGGAAGGCGAGCGTGACGCGCCCGTCGACCACCGCGTCGCGCACGCGCGCGGCGGGCAGCGCGAACTCGACCGCGCCCTCCGGCGCGAGGCGGACGGACTCGCCCGACGCGCCGACCACGCGGGCGTCGACCAGGTTGATCGATCCGACGAACTCGGCGACGAAGCGGTTCGCCGGATCGTCGAAGAGCTCGCGCGGCGCGCCGACCTGCTGGATCGAGCCTCCGTCGAGCACCGCGAGGCGATCGGCGAGCGTCATCGCCTCCTGCTGGTCGTGGGTGACGAACACCGTCGTGAGGTCGAGCTGGCGCTGCAGGCGTTTCAGCTCGAGGCCGGTGGCCGAACGCAGCTTCGCGTCGAGGTTCGACAGCGGCTCGTCGAGCAGGAGCACCGTCGGCGCGACCGCGAGCGTGCGCGCGATCGCCACGCGCTGCTGCTGGCCGCCGGAGAGCTGCCCGGGCCGCCGGTCCGCGTATGCCGAGAGGCCGACCAGCGCGAGCATCTCGCCCACGCGCGCGCGGATCTTCTCGCGCGGCCAGCGACGCTCCTCGAGCCCGAAGGCGACGTTTCGCGCGACGGTGAGGTGCGGCCACAGCGCGTAGTTCTGGAACACCATGCCGACGTCACGCTTCCACGGCGGCAGCGCCGCCACGTCGCGCGTGCCGATGCGCACCACGCCGCGCTGGGCGACGTTGAATCCCGCGATCAGGCGCAGCAACGTCGACTTGCCCGAACCGGACGGGCCGAGCAGGGCGAAGAACTCGCCGGGGCGGATGGAGAGCGAGATGTCGCGCAGGACCGGCGTGTCGCCGTAGGCGAGGTGCACGCCCTCGATGTCGATGCCGATCGCGCGTGGTTGCGGGACGGGAGTCATTCGGCGTGGGGCGCCTGTCCGACGGCGCGCTTCTCCAGGATGCGGTGCGACCACCACGTACCGAGCCCGACGATCGCCACCGCGATCACGCCGAGCGCCGCCGCGGGGCCGCGGGTGGCGATGCTCTGGTTGTACAGGTAGATGCCGTAGGAGATCGGGGCGAGCGACTCGCGGGTGACGAGCAGGATCGTCGCCGACAGCTCGACCGACGCGGTGATGAAGCTCGTGACGAACCCGGCCAGGATGCCGCCCGACATCAGCGGCACGACGATGCGCCGCACGGTCCGCCAGCGATCGGCGCCCAGCGCCTGCGCCGCCTCCTCGAGCGAGTGGTGGACCTGTTCGAGCGCCGCCACGCAGGAACGCACCGCGTAGGGAAGCCTGCGGACCGAGTACGCCAGCATGATCGCGATCCAGCTCGCGGTGAACGCGCCCATGCCGAACGGCAGCTCGAGCCCGCGGAACGCGCGCAGGTAGCCGATCGCGAGCACGAGCCCGGGGATCGCCAGCGCGGCCGAGGCGCCCCAGTCGAGCCACCGCCGCCCGGGGAGCTTCGTTCGCAGCACGAGCCAGGCGATCGCGACGCCGATCACGACGTCGATCGCGGCCGCGAGCCCGCTGTAGAGCAGCGTGTTGCCGATCATGCGGCTCGAGTCGGAGAGGACGGTCGCGTAGTGGGAGAGGGTGAACGACTCCGGCAGCACCGAGAAGCTCCACACGCGCGACAGCGACATGAGCAGGATGCCGACGTGCGGCGAGAGCACGAGCGCGAGGACCAGCAGCACGAATCCGTAGGCCGCCACGGCGCGCCACCCGTCGAGCGGCCGGCGCGTGGTGGCGGCGCCGCCCCGGGTGAGCGTCGCGTAGTCGCGGCCGCGGGTCACCCGCGCCGCGAGCGCGAGCGCGGCGATCGAGAACGCGATCATGATCACGGCGATCACGTAGCCGACCGGGTCCTCGAGGCCGACCGAGGTGATGCGCAGGTAGGCCTGCGGGGCGAGCATGTTGGTGACGTTCAGCACGAGCGGCGTGCCGAGGTCGTCGAACACCTTGACGAAGACCAGCGACGCGCCGGCCACGTAGCCCGGCAGCGCCAGCGGGAACACCACGCGGCGGAACAGGCCGAAACCGTGCGCCCCCAGGTTCTGCGCCGCCTCCTCCATCGCGCCGTCGATGTTGCGCATCGCGGCGATCAGGTTGAGCAGGATGAACGGGAAGTAGTGCAGGCCCTCGACGAACACGACGCCGTTCAGGCCGTCCATGAACGGGATGCGAAACCCGAACGCGTCGTTGAGGATGAGGTTCACCGAGCCGTTGCGGCCGAAGATGAGCTGCATCGCCACCGCGCCGACGAACGGGGGCATGATGAGCGGCAGCACGCCGAGCGTCTGCACCAGCGCGCTGCCGCGGAACCGGAAGCGCACGGTCAGGTAGGCGAGCGGCACCGCGAACAGCGTCGCGAGCACCACCGACGCGAGCGCCACCACGACGCTGTTGACGAACGACTCGCGCATCAACGACATCGAGAAGAACGCCGAGAAGTGCGCAGGCGTCAGCCGGCCCTCTCCGTCGACGAACGCGGTGTGCAGCACCGTGGCGATCGGCCACAGCAGCAGGAGCCCGATGAACGAGGCGACCAGCGCGGCGAGCAGCCACGCGCCGGCGGGGACGGCGCCGGCCGACGCCCTC
>DAOMBL010000219.1:0-6247 GCA_035427325.1 Casimicrobiaceae bacterium | reverse complement strand
CCGACGTCGAGGCGTTGGAACGCAGTGCAGGCGAGGCCGAGCGCGCCTACCAGCGGCTCGCGCGCGAGCTTCGCGCCAAGCGTCGTTGCGCCGCCTCGGAACTCGAGCACCGCGTCACCGCCGCGATGCGCACGCTCGCCATGGCCGGCGGCAAGCTGGAGATCGCGATGGAGCCGCTCGCGACGCCGACGAGCCACGGCCTCGACGGGGTCGAGTTCCGGATCGCGACGCACGCGAAGCAGCCGCCCGGCCCGCTCGCCCGGGTGGCCTCCGGCGGCGAACTCTCGCGCATCGGACTCGCGATCCAGGTGGCGTCGAGCGACGCCGCGCACGTCCCCACGCTCGTGTTCGACGAGGTGGACGCCGGCATCGGCGGCGCCGTCGCGGCGACCGTCGGCCGGCTGATGCAGTCGCTGGGAAGCCGACGCCAGGTGCTCTGCGTCACGCACCTGCCGCAGGTCGCTTCGTTCGCCGACCGGCACTTCCGCGTCGAGAAGCACGACGCGCCCTCGGGTGTCGGGTCGAGCGTGGCGGGGCTCGGCGATGCGGCGCGCGTCGACGGGCTGGCGCGAATGCTGTCGGGCGAAGCGGCGACGCCGAAGACGCGTGCACACGCGCGCGAACTCTACGAATCGAATCGCCGCGCCCGATGATCCCGCCGCGCGCTCCGCTGCCCGATCTGGACGCCGGCGCGTACGCCGGGCGCATCGCGATCGTCGTTCCCTACCGCGACCGCGAGGAGCACCTCGCCAGGCTCGTCCCCCACCTCGTCACGTTCTTCGAGCGCGACAGCCTCGCCCGCGCCATTCCCTACGAGATCCATATCGCGGAGCAGGCGCCCGGCCGCCCGTTCAACCGCGGAGCGATCAAGAACGCGGGATTCGCGCTCGCGCACGCCAACGCGGACTGCGTCGTGTTCCACGACGTCGACTACCTGCCGATCTGGGCCGACTACTCGCGCGTGACCGGTCCCACGAGTCTCATCGCCTGGGGCGTGCAGGAAGCGGTCGACGACGAGCCGGTGCAGTCGCCCGGCTGCGTGCTGTCGATCCCGGTCGAGGATTTCGTGCGCGTCAACGGCTACAGCAACGACTACTGGGCGTGGGGCTTCGAGGACGTCGACCTGCAGGCGCGGCTCAGGCTCGCGGGCCTCGGCTGGTCATGGCGGCGCGGCACCTTCATGCCGTTGCCGCACCGGCACCAGGGCTATGCGTCGCAGGGGGGGGCGAGCCCGGAACTCCTGCAGACCCGGTCGATCTTCAAGGCCAAGGAGGCGATGGGCGCCGCGGGATTCGGCAGCGAGGGGCTCTCGACGCTGCGCTTTCGCGTGGAGCGCACGACCCACTACGTCCGCAGAGGCGCAACGCTGCCGCACGTCTTCCACCACCACATCGTGCTCGACTAGCGCGGCGGGGTCAGAGCTTCGAGGTCGCGCGCCGGCCCGACGACACGGTGGCCGTCGCCTTCGTCGCCTTCGTCGGCTTCTTCGCCTTCGACGCCGCCTTGAGCGCGGCGCGGGCGACCGGAGTCGATTTGCCGGTTTCGAGCCAGGTCTTGACGCGCGTCGCGTCGGCGAGGCGCGTGTACTTGCCGACGGAGTCGAGCAGCACGATCACGATCGGCCGGCTCGCGATCTGCGCGAGCATCACGAGGCAGCGCCCCGCCTCGCTGATGTAGCCGGTCTGCTGCAGCGTGATGTCCCACGCCGACGAGTTCACGAGGCGATTCGAGTTCGAGAATCCGAGCGCGAGCCCGGTCGGCTGCAGCTCGACCACGTGCGACGGCGCGACCGAGTCCTCGCGAATCAGCGGGTAGCCCGCCGCCGCCTCGACCATTCGCGCGAGGTCTCGGGCGGTCGACACGTTCTTCGGCGACAGGCCCGTCGCGTCCTCGAAGTGCGTGCGCGTCATTCCGAGCCTGTCGGCCTTGGCGTTCATCGCGGCCACGAAGGCGGTCGTTCCGCCCGGATAGTGCCGCGCGAGCGCCGAGGCGGCGCGGTTCTCCGAGGCCATCAGCGCGAGACGGAGCATGTCGCGGCGCGGCAGCGCGACCCCCATCGACAGCCTGGAGCGAGTGCCCTTCAGGTAGTCGAAGTCGTCGATGTCGACGTCGAGCACCTCGTCGAGCGACTGGTTCGCGTCGAGCACGACCATCGCGGTCATGAGCTTCGTGACCGAGGCGATCGGCGTGATCTCGTCGGCGCCCTTGCGGTAGAGCTCGCGGCCGGTCGACGGATCGAAGACGAGCGCATTCGACGACCCGAGCTTGAGCTGCGCCGGATCGGGTGCGCCAGCCGCCGCCTCCAGCCCGCCGGCGGTGGCGAACAGCATGAAAACAAGGACTCGGGCGAAATTCATCAGATGCAGCCTGAAGTCGGTCCGGCTTTATACCACCCCCGGGCGGGAACGCCAAAATCCGGCTCCCTGCGGTACGGGCACGTACCCTGGCAAGCACAGGGGATGCCAGGGAGTTCGGTAGGGCGGCAGCCGGATCCGATCGCCCCCCCCGGGCGGCGCCCTGGCGCGGCACGCGCAGGACGTGCCCGGGGCGTCTCAGCCTCCTGCACCCGCTCCAAGCGGGCGTGGAGCGGCGGCCCCGCGCGGGTCCGCGGACCCGACGTCGCGACGCTCCTCCTCGACCGCGGCCTCGTCCTGCTGCAGGCGCCACATCCGGGCGTAGGCGCCGCCGGCGGCGATCAATGCCGCATGGCCGCCTCGCTCGACCACGCGCCCGGCCTCGAGCACCAGGATCTCGTCGGCGTCGACGATCGTGGAGAGCCGGTGCGCGATCGTGAGCGTGGTGCGCTCCCGCGCGATGGCGGCGAGTTCGCCCTGGATCGCCCGCTCGTTCGCCGAGTCGAGCGCCGACGTGGCCTCGTCGAAGACGAGGATCGCCGGACGCTTGAGGATCGCGCGCGCGATCGCGACCCGCTGCTTCTCGCCGCCGGAGAGCTTCAGCCCGCGCTCGCCCACCGGCGTCTCGTAGCCCTGGGGAAGCGAGGCGACGAAGTCGTGGATCCGCGCGAGTCGCGCGGCGGAGACCACCTCGTCGTGCGTGGCTCCCGGCCGGCCGTACGCGATGTTGTACTCGATGGTGTCGTTGAAGAGCACGGTGTCCTGCGGGACGATCCCGATCGCGGCGCGCACGCTCGCCTGCGTCACGTCGCGGATGTCCTGGCCGTCGATGGTGATGCGTCCGCCGGTGACGTCGTAGAAGCGGAACAGCAGCCGCGCGATCGTCGACTTGCCCGAGCCCGACGGTCCCACGACCGCGACGGTGCGCCCGGGGGGAATCGCGAACGAGACGCCGGCGAGGATCGTCCGGTCCGCCTCGTAGCCGAAGGTCACGTCCTCGAAGCGCACCTCGCCGCCGCGCACCTCGATCGCCGGCGCGCCGGGCGCATCACGCACCTCGGTGTGCTCGTCGATCAGCGCGAACAGCCGTTCCATGTCGGCGAGCGCCTGGCGAATCTCCCGGTAGATGACGCCGAGGAAATTGAGCGGCACGTAGAGCTGCAGCATGAACGCGTTCACCAGCACCAGGTCGCCCACGGTCATCGCCCCGTCGACGACGCCGGTGGTCGCGCGCCACATGATGAGCGTGACCGCGACGGCGATGATCGCGCTCTGGCCGACGTTGAGCAGCGACAGCGAGGTCTGGCTCACGACCGCGGCCTGCTCCCACCGCTGCATGCTCTCGTCGTAGCGCCGCGCCTCCCACTCCTCGTTGCCGAAGTACTTGACGGTCTCGTAGTTGATCAGGCTGTCGATCGCGCGCGTGTTCGCCCGGCTGTCCAGCTCGTTCGCCTGCCGCCGGAAGCGCGTCCGCCACTCGGTGATCGCCACGGTGAACGCGATGTAGAGCGCGAGCGCGCCGCCCGTGATCGCGACGAACGTCCAGTCGTAGTGCGTGGCGAGGATCGCGCAGACCAGCGCGATCTCGACGGCGGTCGGCAGGATCGAGAACAGCGCATAGCTCACCAGCGTCGATATGCCGCGCTGCCCGCGCTCGACGTCGCGCGTCAGCCCGCCGGTCTGTCGCGCGAGGTGGAAGCGCAGCGACAGCGCATGCAGGTGGCGGAACACCTTGAGCGCGATCGCGCGCACCGCGCGCTGCGTGACTTTCGCGAACAGGTACTCGCGCAGCTCGGTGAAGAGCGTCGTCGACAGGCGCAGGAGCCCGTAGGCGGCGAGCAACGCGAAAGGCACGGCGAGGAGCGCCTGCTCCCGGTCGAGGCCGTCGACGATCGCCTTCAGCAGCAGCGGGACGCCGACCTGCGCCACCTTCGCGAGCACGAGGCAGGCGAGCGCGAGCCCGACGCGCGTGCGCCATTCCCACAGGTAGGGCAGGAGCGTGCGGATCGTCTGCCAGGCACCGCGCTCGGTGCGCGCGACGCCCTGCTCCGCGGGCAACGGAAGGCGTCCCGGGCGTGCGCCGCGCATCCCGGCAGTCTAACAGGCGCGCAACGCGCTCCCAGGGGGTCGGGCTTCAGCCCGACGGGGTTCGTGCCGAAACGATCGAAAGGCGTCGGCCTGAAGGCCGACCCACAACCCCGCCGCTGTGGGTCGGGCTTCAGCCCGACAAGGTCCGTGGCGAGGCGAGACACCGCGTCGGCCTGAAGGCCGACCCACAGCCGCGCTTCCCGGCGCTCGATGCGCCGCCCCGGGAATCGCGGACGCGACTGTCCTCTGATCCCTGATTCCCCATCCCTGATGTCGGCAAGCCGATCAGCGCTTGCGCGGCCTCCCCCGCCACCACTCGTTGCCGCCGTAGCCCAGGATGCCCATGCCCACGCGCACGATCCCGTAGGCGATCCAGCAGGCCGCCTTCGACACGAGCGACCGGCCGAGCCAGCGCGCCGGGTCGACCGGGCGAGCGCCCGCCTCGATCATCGCGACGAGGTCGGCGCGCAGTCGATCGGCGAACGCGGCATCGCGCACGAACAGGTTGGCCTCGCGCGCCATCAGCAGCGAGTACGGGTCGATGTTCGACGAACCGACGGTCGCCCAGCGGTCGTCGATGACGGCGACCTTCGCGTGCAGGAACGAGCGGTGGTACTCCTGGATCACGATGCCCGCACCGACGAAGTGGCCGTAGAGCGCGCGGCTCGCGAAGTGCAGCAGCCGGTACTCGACCTTCGCCTGCAGCAGCAGCGTGACCTTCACCCCGCGCGCGGCCGCGTCGGTCAAGGCGTGACGGAAACGGATGCCGGGGAAGAAGTAGGCGTTCGCGATCAGGATCTCGCGCCGCGCCGCGCGAATGCCCGCGAGGTACGCCACCTCGATGTCGCGACGGTGGCGCAGGTTGTCGCGGATCGCGAGACGCGCCGTCTGCGTCCCCGCGCGCTCGCCCGGCGCGAGATCCGGGAACAGCGGCACGTCGCTCGTGCGGAACTGGACGAGTTCGTTCAGCGCCCACAGGCGCTGCATCGCCTGCACCACCGACGCGGTGACCGGTCCGCGCACCCGGACCGCGAAGTCGACGCGGGGCGGCCGGTGGCCCGGCGTGTTCATGTCGTCGATGACGTTGATTCCGCCGACGAAGGCGACGCGCCCGTCGACGTGGCAGAGCTTGCGGTGCAGGCGTCGAAGCCGATGCGAGCGGAAGTGCCAGGGCTGGACCTCCGGCCGGTACTTGAGCAGGTACACGCCGCCGGCGGTCAGCATTCGTTCGAGGCGGGGCGTCAGGTAGTGCTTGGCCCCCCAGCCGTCCACCATCACGCGGACCGCCACGCCGCGATGCGCGGCGCGCACGAGCGCGTCGGCGACCGCGCGTCCGGCGGGATCGTCGGCGAAGATGTAGGTCTCGAGCCAGATCTCCCGTTCCGCCGCGTCCAGCGCGGCGACGAGGGCTGGGAAGTACGTCGCGCCGCCCTTCAGGAGCACGAGCTCGTTGCCGGGCCGGTAACGCTTCATCGCCGTGCGGCTATTGCCGGGTGCGCGGGGCCAGTTCGAACGTTGCGGCGAGCGCCGCGTGGTCGGACATCCGACGCCCCGGGTACGCGTAGTGGACGCGCGCGTCGATCACGTCGAGCCCCCGCACGTAGATGCGGTCGAGGCGGAACAACGGCAGCACCGACGGGAAGGTGCGCGCCGGACGTCCCTTGACCGCTTCGAATACCTCGACCACGGCGAGCTGGTCGACGAGCTGCCGGTTGGCGCGATGGCGCCAGTCGTTGAAGTCGCCCGCGACGATCAGCGGCGCCGATCGCGGGACCGTGCTTCGGATGCGCTCGCACAGCGCGCGG
>DAOMBL010000218.1:0-6259 GCA_035427325.1 Casimicrobiaceae bacterium | reverse complement strand
GCGGGCGGCGTGTTCGCCGTATACGCGACCTGGCGCTGGATCTTCCTCTTCAACCTGCCGAGCGGCGCCCTGGCGATCGGCCTCCTCGCCCGGTTCCTCCACGAGGAGCCGGTGCACGCACGCCATCGCATCGACTACGCGGGCGCGGGTCTCATCCTCGCCGCGGGCGGTGCGCTCATCTTCGGCCTGCTGCAGGGCGGGCAGGCTTGGCCATGGATGTCGAAGCCCAGCATCGCCATCTTCGCGCTCGCCGCGGTGCTGATCGCTGCCACCGTGCGCGTCGAGCGCCGCGCCGCGGAGCCGATCATGCCCGACTGGCTGTGGCGCGACCGCGTGCTCTGCGGCACCAACCTGGCGATGATCGGGCTGGGCGCCGCGCTGATGGCTCCGAACGCGTACCTGCCGACGTTCGGCCAGTCGGTGCTGGGCCTTGGCGCCATCGCCGCCGGGTTCGTGCTCGCGACGCTCAGCATCGGCTGGCCGCTCGCCTCAGCCGCATCGGGACCGCTCTATGCGCGCATCGGCTTTCGCGACGCCGGCCTCATCGGCTCGGTGCTCGTGATCGGCGCCTGCGTCGGCTTCCTCGCGCTGCCCGTTCCCGAGCCGGTGGGCCTCCTCGTGCTCGACCAGATCGTGCTCGGCGCCGGACTCGGCCTGCTCTCGACGCCGCTGCTCGTCGGGGTGCAATCGACCGTCGGATGGCAGCGGCGCGGCACCGTGACCGGCGCCAACTTCTTCTCGCGCTACCTGGGCCAAACGCTCGGCGCGGCGGTCTACGGGGCGATCTTCAACGGCGCCGTGAGCGCCCGCCTCTCCGAGGCTCCTGCCGATCTCCGTGCCGATCTTCCGTTCCACGTCGATGCGGTGATTGGCACGCTCCGCGCAGGCCACCTGCCAGTCGCGGCCGAGCACTACCTGCGCGAAACGCTGCGTCTCGCGACCCGGCACGTCTACCTCGGCATGACGCTGATCGCGCTCGCCACGCTCGTCGCGGTCCTCGTCACGCCGCGACGCTTTCCGCTGGTCGACGAGGATCGCACGGGCCGCACCGACGCGCGCTGAACGCTGATCGCAGCACGACGGGCCAGGCGGGACCCGCGGGGGTGCAGTCCTGGCCTCCTCACCGGCGCGCGGAACGTGCCCTAAGCGATGCCTGGAGAGCGACGCAAGCAACTTGCCGAGATCGGCGAGGTCGGGGGGAGCGCGGATTGTAGCCTGCCTGCCGCATTGGAGCCGCCGGTCTGGCTGCCGGCGAAGCGCGCGACCGTCCCGACTCGAAGGACTCGAGCCGTATCGGGACCGCGGCGTCGTGCGCCGGGTAACATGGCGCGATCGCAAGGTGCCTTGATACCGCCGGAGACCCACGATGAACATCTCGATGTACCAGGCGAGCGTCCCCCGGCTCGCCAACGTCCTCGGCAACCTGTCGGGGATTCTCGACAAGGCGCAGGCGCACCTCGACGCGCGCGGCATCGACGTCGCGGCACTGATGGGCGCGCGGATCGCGCTCGACATGTACCCGTTCTCGAAGCAGGTGCAGATCGCCTGCGACAAGTCGCGGAGCGTCGTGGCGCGCCTCGCGGGACTGGACGTCCCGCACTACGTGGACGACGAGCGAACCCTGGGCGAACTCAAGGTCCGCATCGAACGGACGATCGCCTTCATCAGGAGCGTTCCCCCCGAGCGGATCGACGGCACGGAGGATCACGTGATCGTGCTTCCGGTCACCGGCAAGGAGACCCGTTACCTGGGCCTTCAGCTCCTTCTCGGGCATTCGATGCCGAACGTGTATTTCCACGTGGTCACCGCCTACAACATCCTGCGGCTTCACGGCGTGCCGATCGGGAAGCGGGACTTCCTGGGCAACCCCTAGCGAAGCATTGCGTCGCCCCATGGCGCGCGCGACTTCGAATGTCCTTGTCCGGAGGATACGCATGGGCGTCGTCCCTCGTGCGCCCTTCTGGACGCGCCGGGCGGAGCACCAGCCGCATTCGTGGGCGCGGCCCCGTCGACGTCCGCGCGCACAGGCCGCCGCCGGCGGCCGGCGGTATCGGCACCCCTGCTCCGACCGGCGGGGCCGGCTGCCCCTGTGCGCGCGCGGCGTCAGGTCGCCTGCGATGTCGTGCGCGGGCTTGCAGGGCTCGGCCTGCGTCGGGCCTGCCCCGTGCAATGCGGGTTGCATCCGACCTCGCGACGTACGTCCCATCGCGTCATCGCGAGGCGGACCGTGCGGTCGCGTTTCCCGGGATCTTGACGTTCGTCATGCCGACGCACCCTCGTCGACGTCACACTCCACCGTCGGCGGCCCCGCTCCGCCGGGGGCACCGCCATCCCACCGCAGGACGGGCGCGCTGCGTGCGCTTGCGCCGCCCGGGATTTCGAGATTCGACGGGAGGACCCATGCAGCAACGCCTCGACTACAAGACCGCCTCGCCGGAGGCGTTCAGGGTGATGCTCCACACCGAGCAGCAGGTGCACAAATGCGGACTGGAGGAGTCGCTCCTCGAACTCGTCAAGTGCCGCGCCTCGCAGATGAACGGCTGCGCGTGGTGCCTGGACATGCACACCAAGGACGCCCGCGCGCGCGGCGAGACCGAGCAGCGCCTCTACCTGCTCCCGGTCTGGCGCGAGGCGCGCTGCTACAGCGAGCGCGAGCGCGCCGCCCTGGCCTGGACCGAGGCGGTCACGATCCTCCGCGGAGGCGACGTGCCCGACGCGGTGTTCGCCCAGGCGCGCGCGCACTTCGACGAGAAGGCGCTGGTCGACCTCACGCTCGCGATCATCGCGATCAACGGCTGGAACCGGATGAACGTCGCGTTCCGCACGCCGGTCGGCGACTACGTGAGCCCGCACGCGACGCGCTGATGCGAAGGCGGGCGCGGCTCCGCGATGTCGCATGCGCGCCGCGGGTATAGTGCGCGCACACGCGGCACCGGGTTCGCAACCGGTTCCGCGAACGAGCGATGCGCATCCCGATCGATCCGGCGGACTGCACCTGGACCGCGATCCGCTCGCAGGGCGCGGGCGGGCAGAACGTCAACCAGGTCGCGACCGGCGTGCACCTGCGATTCGACGTCGGCGCGTCGTCGCTGCCCGAGTGCGTGAAGGCGCGGCTGCTCGCGTCGGGCGACCGGCGCATCGCCGCCGGCGGAGTGCTCGTGCTGAAGGCGCAGCGCCACCGCACGCAGGAGCGCAACCTGGCCGACGCCTACGCGCGGCTGCAGGCGCTGGTCGACGCGGCCGCGCACGTCGATCCGCCGCGGCGGGCCACGCGGCCGACACCCGGTTCGAAGCGCCGTCGCGTGGACGCGAAGGTCCGGCGCGGCCAGGTCAAGGCGAACCGCCGCAAGCCGATCGAATGAAGGGCCGCGTGCCGCTCAGGGCACGTGTCCGACACCGGGAAACTTGACGGCGGGCGCCCCCGGATCGACGCCGATGACGAGCCCAAGCACGTTGACCTCGAGTCCCTCCTTCGCGGCCGCCGTCACGCCGAGCACGCCGTAGAGCGACGCCTGCCAGCCGGTCCCGCTCGGCGCGCGCGCGAAGGGCTCGCCCAGCGGCAGCCAATCCTTGCCGATGGCGTTCGCCGGCAGCGCGAGTTCGAGTTCGGGGATCGCGCGAGCGATGTGGGCGATGAACGTGTTGCTGTTCGGGCCGGGCCACATGCGGTAGCCGGTTGCGTACGGATAGGCTTCCACCACCGCGGGCAGTCGCGAGATCACCGCTTCGGCGTCCGCTCCGCGCAGGTCGCGCAGCAACTCGGGCGCCTGGCCGTACCACTCGGCGTCGGGAGCGCGCGCCTGCGATATCGCGACGGTCGAGCCGCCGCCGCGCCCGTGCCAGCCGATCACCTCGTAGCGGGTGTAGCGTTCGGCACCCGCCGGCTTGGCCGCGATCCAGGTGTGGACCGCGAAGGCGCCGCGCCAGCCGAACGTGCGCGCGGCATAGGCCTGAACCACCGCGCCGGGATGGTCGGCCGGATCGGGTGCGACACCGATCGAGCGGTTCGACGCGCGCGACCAGTCCGAACCCCAGGGCGCCATGCCGAGCGCGAGCGCGGCGAGCGGCCCGGTCAGCAGGACGACGGTGAAGAAGAGCGCCCACGACAGGGCGCGGTACGCGCGGCGGCGGATCACCGAATCATGGACCGCCGCGGACTGGAGCCGTTCCCTTCGCCCTGCGCGGGCACGATGCCATCCGTCCGATCGATCCGAGCGCCGGGTGTGCTGCGGGCGGCGGGCACCGCAGGTGCGCCCCCCGCCCCGTCAGGAGCGTCGCCCTGGCCGGATCGATCACGTCGGCTCCGGATCCTTCGCGGGTGGCGAGCGCACCGCCGCGACCTCGACGCGCAACGCGCGCGACGGGTCGACGCGGATCTCGCGCTGCGGGAACGCGATCGCGATCCCGGCCTCGGCGAGCTGCTTCTCGAGCATGAAGCGCAGGTCGCTCGCGACGCGCATCGCCGGAACGGACGCCTTGGCGTCGACCCAGAAGTAGAGAGTGAGCACCTGCGCGCTCTCGCCGAAGTCCTCGAAGAGGACGAACGGCGCCGGGTCGGCGAGCACGTTGCCGTGGCGCTTCGCGGTCGCCTCGATCAGCTCGGCCGCCGCGCGCATCGGCGTCCCGTACGCGACGCCGACCGACACGCTCCGACGCACCGAGCGGCTCGACAGCGTCCAGTTGGTGACCTTCTGCTCGAGCAGCATCGAGTTCGGGACGATCGTCTCCAGCCCGTCGCCACCCGCCACGGTCGTCGAACGCAGGTCGATGCTCGTCACCGTCCCGGTCACGCCGTCGAGCTCGATCGTGTCGCCGATCTGCACGCGACGCTCCATCAGCACGATCATGCCGCTGACGAAGTTGCGGATGATCGTCTGCGTGCCGAAGCCGACGCCGATCACGAGCGCGCCCCCGAGGAAGGCGAAGACCGTGATCGGGATGCGCACGATGTTGAGCGTCAGGAGCAGCAGCCCGACGGCGACGATCGCGAGCGCCCAGCGACGGATCGTCTTCACGCGCGCCGGATCCGACCCGGCGGCGATCGCGCGCCGTCCGGCAAACCCGATGAGTCTCGCTGCCACCAGGTAGCCCAGGGCGAACAGGAGCAGCGCGCCGATGCTCTTGCCGACGGTCACCCCGCGCTCGACCGTCACGGTCGTCCCGCCCACGACCGACGAGTCCTCGACGGCGAACAGCTCGAACTGCCAGAAGGCGCGGACCGCGTCGCGCAGGTCGAGCCATGCGCCGGCGAGGCGCGCACGCCAGTCGCGCGCGGCCTCCGCTTGCCTGGCGTCGGCGATCCAGCGCTCGAGCACCCGCATCGCATCGGCGTGCCGCGCCTGGATGCGCTCGAAGGCGGCGAGTTCGCGCGCCGCCGCCTTCGTCGCGTCGATGCGGTAGCGCGCGAGGGCCGGCGTGTCCGCCGCGTCCAGCGCGGCGGATTCCGCTGCGCGGACCCGCGAGCGCAACCCGCTCACCGCATCGTCGATGTAGGCGCGCCAGCTCGTGAGTTGCGCATCGCCCTCGCGCAGGCGCGCGAGCCCGGCACGCCGCGCCTCCTCGCCGTTGGCGTGTTCGATCGCGTAGCGATGCCCCCACATCTGCGACGCGAGGTTGCCCAGCGACGCGAGGGCGGTGAGCGTGTCGCCCTCGACGCCCAGCGCGTCGACCCAGTCCTGCGCAGCGCGCAGTCTCGCGGCTGCCACCTCGGCGGCGGGCGTGCCGCTCGGGGCGCTGTTCGCCTCGCGGGCGGCGGCGTCGCGCTCCCGATTGCGCTGGATCGACTCGCGCTGCAGCGCCGATCGCTCGCGCTTGAGCGCCTCGGCGGCCTCGTCGATGCGCTTGCGCGCCGCGGCGAGGTCGCTCTCGTCGAAGCGCGTCGCGCGCAGGGCGGTCTCGACCTGGCGTTCGGCGAGGGCGAGTTCGGCCCGGCGTACGCGGACTTCCTCGCGCCGGCCCTCGCGCGCCATGTGCGCGAGGGCCGCGCGTGCTCCGACGCTGCGCGACTGCCACTCGGCCGCCTCCCGTCGCCACGCCGCCGCCGCATGCTGCGGCTCGCCCGCGGAGGCCTCCGCGGCTTCGCTCGCCCGCCGCAGGTCCTCGTCGGAGCGCCGGGCTGCGTCCTGCAGCCGGCGAACCCCGGCATCCAGGTGCGAGGTGGCGGCTTCGATCGCCGCGATGCGCATGCGTAACGCGTCCGCGGCATCCCGCAGTGCGTCGACCCGCGCGATCGGCTAGGGTGGCGGCTCGGCGCAGCCGG
>DAOMBL010000217.1:4961-6281 GCA_035427325.1 Casimicrobiaceae bacterium | reverse complement strand
ATCGAGGACGTGCTCGAGCAGATCGTCGGCGACATCGAGGACGAGTACGACTTCGACGAGACCGAGGACAACATCATCGCCGAGGGCGGCGGGCGGTTCCGCGTGAAGGCGCAGACCGAGGTCGCCGATTTCAACGCCCGCTTCGGCAGCCAGCTCGCCGACGATGCGGTCGACACCGTCGGTGGCCTCGTCGTGCACGCCTTCGGCCGCCTTCCCAAGCGCGGCGACACCGTGACGATCGGCGAGTGGCGCTTCCGCATCGTGCGCGCCGACAGCCGGCGCATCCACACGTTGCAGGTCGAGCGGATCGCCCCGGCGCCGGATGCAAAGCCCGACCGGTAGGGGCGTCGATGACGCCGTTCGCCCGGTCCCTTTCCTGAGGCCATCGAGTTCGGGAACCCGTGCCGAAGCCGCGAGCTCCGGGAACGGTCCCGCTGCCGCCGCCAGTCCTCGTCTCGCAATGCGCTCCTCCTGACGATCCGCTCGGCCGGCCCGGCATTCCCCATCGACAACGCTTCCGTCGTCGAGAGAGACGAACCTCGCGCGACTCCTCCGATTCGCGCCCCTGTTGAAGAATCCAGGGGAACGCGGTATTGAGGCCCCATGCGCCGCGTTGCCGACCACGTACCCCCGCGCTTCGGCGCCTTCGGCAGCCGAGGCGAAGCCTCGGTTGCATCGCAACCACCGGAGCTTGGCCTGGACGATTCGCGAGCGACGGCCTGGCGGCGTGACCGATCCGATCCACAATCGCCGGCGACCGTGCCGGAGCGGTCGGCCGGTCGATGAGCGACCGGACGCCCACCCGGCAGATCGTCGCGCTGTCGATCGGCGGATGTGGATCCGCCGCCGCTCTGCGCATCTGCGATCCGCTGCTGCCGTACCTCGCGCGCGAGTACGACGTCGGCCTGGCCGCCGCTGCGCAGACGGTCACGGCGTTCGCGATCGCCTACGGATTGCTCCAGCTCGTCTACGGCCCGATCGGCGACCGCTACGGCAAGTATCGCGTCATCACGATCGCGACGTTCGGTTGCGCGCTGACGTCGCTCGCCTGCGCATTCGCGCCGACGCTGCCCGCCCTCGTGGCGGCGCGCGCGCTCGCCGGCGCGACGGCCGGCGCGCTGATTCCGCTGTCGCTCGCCTGGATCGGCGACGTCGTACCGTACGAGCGCCGCCAGCCCGTCCTGGCGCGCTACCTGATCGGGCAGATGTTCGGCATTGCGCTGGGCCAGATGCTCGGCGGCGTGGGCGCCGACCGTTTCGGGGCGGGACCGGTCTTCCTCGCGCTCGCCGCGTGGTTCGCCGTCGCAGCGGCACTGCTGT
>DAOMBL010000217.1:0-4951 GCA_035427325.1 Casimicrobiaceae bacterium | reverse complement strand
AGTTCGCGCCCATGCGCGAGGCCGCCGCGCAACACGGCGAGCACGGTGTCGTGCGACGGTTCCTCTCGGTGCTCGAGGTGCGGTGGTCGCGCGTCGTCCTCGCCACCGTGTTCGTCGAAGGGCTGCTGCTCGTCGGCGCGCTGGCCTTCGTGCCGACGCACCTCCACCTGGTCTACGGCCTGCCGCTCACCGCGGCGGGCGCGGTCGTCATGCTCTACGCCGCGGGGGGCCTCGCCTACGCGATGCTGTCGCCGGTGCTCGTGCGGCGACTCGGCGAGCCGGGTCTCGCGATCGGAGGGGGCGCGCTGTTG
This sequence comes from Casimicrobiaceae bacterium, assembly GCA_035427325.1. GTDB lineage: Bacteria > Pseudomonadota > Gammaproteobacteria > Burkholderiales > Casimicrobiaceae > VBCG01. The sequence goes on along the minus strand of DAOMBL010000217.1, from coordinate 4,640 downwards.
ACGCTGTGCTTCACCGGACTCGCGGTGCGGACGACGCCCGCGGTCGCGGCGATCGCCTGCCTCGCAGGCGGCCTCGGCTTCTACATGCTGCACAACACGCTGCAGGTGAACGCGACGCAGATGGCGCCGGCGCAGCGCGGCAGCAGCCTCGCGCTGTTCGCGTGCATCCTGTTCGTCGGCCAGTCGTCCGGGGTGACGCTCGCGGGCGCGGTGGTCGAACGCGTCGGGACCGCTGCGGTGCTCGCCGGGGCCGGCGGCCTGCTGCTCGTCGTGGCGCTCGCCTTCGCCATCGCGCTGCGCGGCCATCGGCGGATCGCGACCGACCCGGCGCGACGGTGATGCGGGGTGTGGCCGAAGTGAGCGCGCAAGCGATCGGCCACTCACGCCGATGCGCGGAAGCCGTCGTAGAATGAATCGACGGAGGTGCCCGCGATGGATGACAAGCACCGCGACGAGCGCATCGCCGAGCGCAGGCTGATCCGCGAGTCCGTGAACGGGTACGACCGGCCGGAGTTCTCCGGTCCGGAGCCGGCCACGCCTTCGCCTGCGACCGACGCCCGCGTCCTCCGCGACGCGGCGTGGCTGCTGCTCCATCCCGATCCCGATGCACGGGAGGCGGCACTGTACGTCCTGTCGATGGCGACGCCGCGTGCGCAGGCGGAGTTGTACGCGCGCGTGCGCTTCCATGAGCGGGCCCGCGCCGACTTCGCGCGTTTCGTGGATTCGGAGCTTCGCCTCCTGGACACGACGCCGATCCCGTCGCAGCGTCGGGACTCCGTGGCGCTCGAAGCACTGCTGTCGATCGAGCTCGAGTCGCGCGGCCGCTGGGCCGAGGCGCTGTTCGCCGCGCTCGACGACCACGACCGCGCCGATCTTCGGCACCGCGTCGACGAGCTGCGCAGCGTGAGCGTCCACGGCGCCCGATACGCGTAGCGGAGGCCCGGCCATGGCCCAACTGACCACCGTGATCGTCCATGGAACCTGGGCCGCCGGCCAGGATTGGTGGAAGGACACCGGTTCGTCGAACTTCTGGTCGTACATCAAGTCGCTCACGAGCACGCTCCATGGCGGTGCCGACGCGTTCAGCTGGAGCGGCGCGAACCAGCACGCCGACCGCGTGCTCGCGGCGCACGATCTGGTCCAGTGGTGCAGCAGTCATGGCGTCGAGCGCCTGCAGGTCATCGCGCACAGCCACGGCTGCAACGTGTGCTATGTCGCCTCGCAACTGGGACTCAAGTTCGAGAACCTCATCGCGCTCGCGGGGCCGGTCCGGATCGACTACCTGCCCGACATGCGCCGCATCGAGTCGCTGCACAACGTGTTCTCGGAGTACGACCTCGTCCAGACGCCGGCCGGCACGCTGGGGGCGCGCCGCGGCGAAGGACGAACCCTCGGCGACTCGAGCGCCCTGCGGAACCAGCATGTCCCGAACTGGACGGCCGGCAACACGTCGGTGAATGTCGGTCACTCCGATGTGCACGATCCTGTTGTCTGGCAGGGCAACGACCTGGACCGGCTGGTCGTCGTGCAGTGAGCGGGCCGGCGCGCCCGGCGGCGACATGGTCGCATCGACGCGTTGCCGAGCGGCGGGTCGACGACGTGACCGGGCACGGCCCCGGGCACCGCGGACGGACGGCCCGTGCCTCGGGCCAAGGCTGCGCGAACCTGCGGCCGGTCCAGGGGACCCCGGGGACGCCGCGCGATCCACGGACGACCCCGGGATCCGCCACCGGGCCCGATCCAGCGTGGACGTGACTCCGTTCGACATCGTCCGGCCCGCAGACGGCCGGCGCGTCGAACGCGTCGGCACCCTCCGGCATGAACGCCCTCCCGCGGGAACGTGTTCCCCGAATCCGGCGGACGTGGCGGGGTGCGCATCCCGGTAGCGCCGTCGCGACCGGAATCGCACTTGCGCCGTCGATCGGGCGTGTGCCCGAGGTCGAGGCGAGCCCCCTGTCCCGCGACGGCCACCGACGCCGATGAGGTTCGCGGCGCTCGCCTTGCCTGTGAAACAATGAACACCCGGAGCGCCGGAGGCGCACGGGCGCCTTCCGTCGAGTTCCGGCCCGCCCGCGGCAACACGTTCCCGAAGCCAGATGTCGAGTCGGATCTCCCCTGCCCTCGCCGCGCTCGCAGGCGCCCTCACCGTCTTCGGGTTCGCACCGTTCGGCGCCGCGCTGCTGCCGATCGCCACGCTCGCGCTGCTGTTCATGCTGTGGCGCGACGCGCCGACGCCCCGTCGCGCGGCGGCCCAGGGTTTCGCGTTCGGCCTCGGGCTCTTCGGAGCCGGCGTGTCGTGGATCTACGTCGCGCTGCAGACCTTCGGCGGCATGCCTGCCCCGCTCGCCGCGATCGGCATCGCCGGATTCTGCGCGTACCTCGCGCTGTGGCCCGCGCTCGCTGGCTGGCTCGCCGCGCGCGTCGCGCCCGCCGGGTCAGCCGCCCGCCTCGCCGCGGCTGCGGGTGCGTGGACGCTCGCCGAATGGCTGCGCGGCTTCGTACTGACCGGATTCCAGTGGTTGTCGGTCGGGCACGCCGAGCTTCCCGGAAGCACGCTGGCGGGCTTCGCGCCGATCGGCGGCGTCTTCCTCGTCTCGCTCGCCGTGGCCGCGGTCGCGGCGATGGCCGCCGCCGCGATCGAGTCGCTGGCCGCGTCGCGGCGCTCGCGCGCCGCGCTCGTTCTGCCGCTCTCGGGCATCGTGGCGCTCTTCTGCGCTGGCGCGCTGCTCGATCGCATCGCGTGGACGACGCCCAACGCGGCGCCGGTCGCGGTGACGCTCGTGCAGGGCAACATCCCGCAGGAGCAGAAATTCGATCCGGACCTGCGCGAGCGGGCGTTTCGCATCTACACCGACCTCGTCGCGGCGAGCGAGGGCAGGCTCGTCGTGCTGCCCGAGAGTGCGTTCCCGGTCTTCGCGCACCAGGTGCCGGAGGCGACGCTCGACGCCATCGCCTCGACGATGCGCGCCCGCGGCGGCGACGCGCTGGTCGGCGTGTTCATCGCGCTGCCGCCGGAGGCGGGCGAGACGGAGCCGAGGCTGCACAACAGCGTCGTGTCACTCGGCGCGTCGCAGACACAGGTCTACCGCAAGCGTCACCTGGTTCCCTTCGGCGAGACGATTCCCGCACGGGGCGTCCTCGGACCGCTGATCGGGCAGGTCCTCGCGATCCCGCTCTCCGACCAGGCCGTCGGCCCGCCGGACCAGGCCCCGCTCGCCGTCGCGGGCGAGCGGGTCCTCGTCAACATCTGCTACGAGGACGCGTTCGGCTCGGAACTCGCGCGCTGGGCGCGCGGCTCCACGCTGCTCGTCAACGTCACCAACGACGCGTGGTACGGCCGCTCGATCGGTCCGTGGCAGCACGCGCAGATCGCCGCGATGCGCGCGAAGGAGACCGGACGGCCCATGCTCCGCGCAACCAACACCGGCGTCACCGGCGTCATCGACGCCGACGGCACGCCGCGCGTCCACCTTCCGTGGTTCCGGCGCGGCCTGCTCGAGACCGAAGTCGTCGGCCGGAGCGGCGATACGCCCTTCATGCGTTTCGGCGATGCGCTCGCGGCGGGCCTCGCGGGCATCCTGCTCGCGGCGGCGTTCGCGATCGGGCGTCGTCGATGACGCCGGGCGCGGTTCACGGCAGCCGGGCCCGACGTCCTGGCCCCCCGGCCCGCGCGGGTCACTTCTCCTCGAGATAGTCGTCGTCGACGTTGATCGCCCACAGGTTCGACTTGTCGGTGCGCCCGGCGGCGATGTTGTCGACCGCCGCCTTCGCGGTCAGCATCGAGTGGTCCTGGTTGTTGTAGCGGTGCATGCCGTTGCGGCCGACGAGGAACAGGTTCGGGATCGCGTCGAGCCAGGCGCGCACGACGTCGAACTGCTCGTAGGCGCCGACGTAGGCCGGATAGGCTTTCGGCACCCGCACGACGACGCCGTCGAGCACGTCCGCCGAGACGACGAGCCCGATCTGCTGCAGTTCGCGCTTCGCGAGCGCCAGCAGGCCCGCATCCGGAAGCGTCCACAGGTCGTCGCCCTCGGAGCAGAAGTACTCGAGCCCCAGCCAGACGTTGTCCGGATCCGGCACGAGTCCGGGACTCCAGTTGTTGAACACCTGCAGCCGACCGAGCCGCACATCGGGTTCCTGGATGTAGATCCAGTTGTCCGGCGGCATCGCCGCCGCGGCGCGTCCGGCCCGCTCGCCGATCGTCGTCGTGCGCACGACGAGGCCGACGACGATGAAGTCGCGGTAGGGAAGCCGCGCGGCGATCTCGCGCACCTCGGCGGGCGCGGGCGGGTCGAATCGCTCGACGAGGTCCTTCACCGGCATCGACGAGATCGCGTAGTCGCAGGCGAAGGTCTCGATGCCGCCGGACGCCCCGTTGCGCACGTCGACGGCCACGACGCGTCCGTCCCGCATCGCGATGCGCTCGACCGGCCGCTCGAACTCGATGCGTCCACCGCGCTCGCGCACCCTCCGCGCGACTTCCTCCCAGAGCGGGCCGGGACCGTACTTCGGATAGAGGAAGCGCTCGATGAGGCTCGTGTGGGCGGTCCTCGGTGCGAGGCGCAGCGCGCGCCGCGCCGCGTGCACGAGCGCACGCGTGAGCGAGAGGCCCTTGATGCGCTGGGCGCCCCAGGCGGCGC
>DAOMBL010000216.1:2572-6302 GCA_035427325.1 Casimicrobiaceae bacterium | reverse complement strand
GCCGGCGAAGCGGGCGGCGCCGCTCGCGGGAATCCGCGTCCTCGACCTCTCCCGGGTGCTCGCCGGGCCGTGGGCGGGGCAGCTCCCCGCGGACCTCGGCGCCGATGTCGTGAAGGTCGAGCGCCCCGGCGCGGGCGACGACACGCGGGCGTGGGGACCGCCCTGGCTCAAGGATCGCGACGGGCGCGATACCGGCGAGTCGGCGTACTACCTCTGCACCAACCGCAACAAGCGCTCGGTCACCGTCGACCTCGCGAAGCCGGAAGGCCAGGAGATCGTGCGCGACCTCGCGAGGCGCGCCGACGTCCTGCTCGAGAACTTCAAGCTCGGCGGCCTCGCCCAGTACCGGCTCGACTATGCGAGCCTCGCGGAGACGAACCCGCGCCTCGTCTACTGCTCGATCACCGGCTTCGGTCAGGACGGCCCCTACGCGCCCCGGGCGGGCTACGACTTCCTGATCCAGGGCATGGGTGGGCTGATGAGCATCACCGGCCGCGCGGAGGGCGAGGACGGCGCCGGTCCCCAGAAGGTCGGCGTCGCGCTGACCGACATCATGACCGGGCTCTACGCGACGATCGCGGTGCAGGCCGCCCTCGCCGAACGCGAGCGCTCGGGCCGCGGGCAGCACGTCGACCTCGCGCTGCTCGACGTGCAGATCGCCTGCCTCGCGAACCAGGCGTCGAACTTCCTCGCCGGCGGCATCGTGCCGAAGCGCATGGGCAACGCGCATCCGAACATCGTGCCCTACCAGGACTTCCCGACCGCGGACGGCGACGTGATCGTCGCGATCGGCAACGACGCGCAGTTCGCGAAGTTCTGCGCGGTCGCGGGCCACCCCGAGTGGTCGTCGGATGCCCGTTTCGCGCCCATGCCGGCGCGCGCCGCGAACCGCGCCGTGCTGATTCCGCTCGTGCGCCAGGCGACGGTGACGCGCTCGACGCAGGCGTGGGTGACGGCGCTGGAAGCGGCGGGCGTGCCCTGCGGACCGATCAACCGGATCGACGAGGTCTTCGCCGATCCGCACGTGCGCGAGCGCGGCGTGCGGATCGCGATGGCGCACCCCAAGGCGGGGAGCGTGGATCTGGTCGCGAACCCGATCCGGATGTCCGCGACGCCGGTCGACTACCGGAGGGCGCCGCCGATGCTCGGCGAACACACCGGCGAGGTGCTCGCCGACTGGCTCGGCCTGGCACCCGACGCGGTCTCGGCGCTGCGCGGACGCGGCGTGCTCTGAAGCCTACTGGTCGGCGAAGGCGCGTTCGATGACGAACGCGCCGGGCTTCGTGGTGCTGCCTTCGGGGAAGCCGCGCTCCTCGAGCATCGCCTTGAGGTCGCGCAGCATCGCCGGACTGCCGCAGATCATCACGCGGTCGTCCGCCGGGTCGAGCGCCGGCAGGCCGAGGTCCGCGTACAGCCTGCCGCTCGCCATGAGATCGGGGATCCGGCCGGTGTGGCGGTACTCCTCGCGCGTCACGGTGGGGTAGTAGAGCAGCTGGCTCGTGACCATGTCGCCCAGGAACTCGTGCGACGGGAGGTGCTGGACGAGGAGGTCGTGGTAGGCGAGTTCGTCGGCGTGGCGCACGCCGTGCACCAGCACGATCTGCTCGAATTTCTCGTAGGTCTCCGGATCTCGGACGATGCTCATGAAAGGCGCGAGCCCGGTCCCCGTCGAAAGCAGGTACAGGCGCCTGCCCGGCAGCAGGTAGTCGACGAGCAGGGTTCCGGTGGGCTTGCGTCCGACGATGATCGAATCGCCCGGCCGGATGTGCTGCAGCCGCGAGGTGAGCGGCCCGTTCTCGACCTTGATGCTCAGGAACTCCAGGTGGTCTTCGTAGTTGGCGCTCGCGATGCTGTAGGCGCGCAGCAGCGGGCGGCCTCCGACCTCGAGGCCGATCATCGTGAAGTGCCCGTTGGAGAAGCGCAGCGCGGTGTCGCGCGTCGTCGTGAAACTGAACAGGCGATCGGTCCAGTGGTGCACCGTCAGTACGCGTTCCTGGTGGAGGGCGCTCATCTCGGTCGGGCGGTCTCGAAGGGGGAAGGGGGGGCCGGATGCGCCTCGCCGGGCGCCGGGGACGGGGAACGCGAACCCGCCAGCGCGGCGGGGCGTCCGGAGGTTGTGCAATTCATGTAGCGGATGCTACACTCCCGCGCCATCGCGTGCAACGGGCCCGCGGCGCGGCGGCAGCGAAGGGCAGGCGTTCGAACGGCCCGGCGTCGCGTCCGGCGCGCACTCGTGGCACGATGGCGGCTGCGGATCCGGGACAGGCCCGGACGACCCACCACCCAATCTCGAGGGAGACAGCACGATGTCACGCATGTCCAGCCGTATCGTCACCCCGCTGGCGATGGCCGCGCTCCTCGCGGCGGCCGCGCTGCCCGCCGCGGCGCAGGGCACGATCAAGATCGGCGAGGTCAACAGCTACAAGGCGCAGCCCGCGTTCCTCGAGCCCTACAAGAAGGGCATGCAGCTCGCCGTCGACGAGATCAACGCCGCGGGCGGCGTGAACGGCAGGAAGCTCGAGCTCATCACGCGCGACGACAACGCCAACCCGGGCGACGCGGTGCGCATCGCCGAGGAGCTGATCTCCCGCGAGAAGGTCGACGTGCTGACCGGCACCTTCCTGTCGCACATCGGCCTCGCGCTCACCGACTTCGCGAAGCAGAAGAAGGTGTTCTTCCTCGCCGGCGAGCCCCTGACCGACAAGATCGTCTGGCAGAACGGCAACCACTACACCTACCGCCTGCGCCCGTCGACCTACATGCAGGTGGCGATGCTGATTCCCGACATCGCGGCGATGAAGAAGAAGCGCTGGGCGCTCGTCTATCCGAACTACGAGTACGGCCAGTCGGCCGCCGCCACCTTCAAGGAACTCCTGAAGGCCGCGCAGCCCGACGTCGAGTTCGTCGCCGAGCAGGCGCCGCCGCTCGGCAAGGTGGACGCGGGCAGCGTCGTCCAGGCGCTCGCCGACGCGAAGCCGGACGCGATCTTCAACGTGCTGTTCGGCGCCGACCTGACCAAGTTCGTCCGCGAAGGCAACACGCGCGGCCTGTTCAAGGGTCGCGAGGTCGCGAGCCTCTTGACCGGCGAGCCCGAGTACCTCGATCCGCTGAAGGACGAGGCGCCCAGCGGCTGGCTCGTGACCGGCTATCCGTGGAACGCGATCAACACGCCCGAGCACAAGGCGTTCCTCGCCGCCTACCAGAAGGCGTTCAACGACTACCCGAGGCTGGGTTCGGTCGTCGGCTACAGCCAGATCAAGTCGCTCGCCGAAGGCATGAAGAAGGCGAAGTCGACCGACACCGAGAAGATGGTCGCGGCGTTCTCGGGCCTGCAGGTTCCGACGCCGTTCGGGACGATCACCTACCGGCCCGAGGACCATCAGTCGACGATGGGCGGCTACGTCGGCAAGACGAAGAACGAAGGCGGCAAGGGCACGATGGTCGACTTCCGCTACGTCGACGGCGCGAAGGTGTTGCCGTCGGCCGCCGAGGTGAAGAAGCTGCGGCCGGCGGACTGACCGGCCCTCCGTCGTCGCGATGGATGCCCTGGCAGGCTTCGTCGTCCAGCTCCTGAACGGGCTGGCCGGGGCATCCTCGCTGTTCCTCGTCGCGGCGGGCCTGTCGCTGATCTTCGGAGTCACGCGGATCGTCAACTTCGCGCACGGCTCGTTCTACATGGTCGGGTTCTACGTCGCCTATTCCGCGGTGGCGTGGCTGGGCGGGGGCGCGG
>DAOMBL010000216.1:0-2562 GCA_035427325.1 Casimicrobiaceae bacterium | reverse complement strand
GACCAGCGCGGCCAGCACCGACACGCCCATCAGCAGCCATTCGGTGGCGTGCGAAATCTCGTGCTCGCCGCCATGGCCGTCGGGCTCCTGGGTGCCGTGGTCGAGATGACGCTGCTGCGGCGCATCTACCACGCCCCCGAACTCTTCCAGCTGCTCGCGACCTTCGCGCTGGTGCTGGTCATCAAGGACGCGGCGCTGTGGATCTGGGGGCCGGAGGAGTTGCTCGGCCCGCGCGCGCCCGGCCTCGCCGGGTCGGTGACCATCCTCGGCCGGCAGTTCCCGTCCTACGACCTGTTCCTGATCGTCGTCGGGCCGCTCGTGCTGGGGCTCGTCTGGCTCGTGCTCACGCGCACGCGCTTCGGCACGCTGGTGCGCGCGGCGACGCAGGACCGCGAGATGGTCGGCGCGCTCGGCGTGAACCAGGCGTGGCTCTTCACGGCGGTGTTCGCGCTCGGCGCGATGCTCGCGGGCCTGGGTGGCGCGCTGCAGCTCCCGCGCGAGCCCGCCAACCTCGAACTCGACCTCGTGACGATCGGCGCGGCGTTCGTCGTGGTCGTCGTCGGCGGCATGGGCTCGATCCCGGGTGCGTACATCGCCGCGCTCCTCATCGCGGAACTCAAGGCGATCTGCATCTGGCTCGGGGTGGTCGACGTCGCGGGCGTCACCATCTCGTTCTCGAAGCTGACGCTGGTGGTCGAGTTCCTCGTGATGGCGGTCGTGCTGATCGTGCGCCCGTGGGGCCTGCTCGGACGTCCGCAGGCGCCATCGCGCTACGCCGGCGCGATCGAGGCGCCGCTGCGCGCGCCCGACCGCCTGGCGAAGTCCGTGACCGCAGCCGTGGTCGTGGCGCTCGTCGCGCTTCCGCTGCTCACGGCCGGGTCGCCCTACGTGACCGTGCTCGCCGTGGACATCCTGATCGCGGTTCTCTTCGCGACCAGCCTGCACTTCATCATGGGGCCCGCGGGCATGCACTCGTTCGGTCACGCCGCGTACTTCGGCCTCGGCGCCTACGGTGCCGCGCTCCTGGTCCGGGCGGCGTCGCTTCCGATGGAAGCCGCGCTGCTCGCTGCACCGCTCGTCGGGGCGCTGGGCGCGGTCGTGGTCGGCTGGTTCAGCGTCAGGCTCTCGGGCGTGTATCTCGCCATGCTGACGCTCGCGTTCGCGCAGATCGCCTGGGCCATCGTCTACCAGTGGGACGCGTTCACCGGCGGCAGCAACGGCCTCACCGGCGTCTGGCCGGCCGAAGGGCTGTCCGACAAGCGCGCGTACTACGCGCTCACGCTCGCGTTGGTGCTGGCGGGCGTCTGGGTGCTGCGGCGGATGCTCTTCGCGCCGTTCGGCTACGCGATGCGCGCGGGCCGCGATTCGTTCCTGCGCGCGGACGCGATCGGCATCGACGTCAAGCGGATCCAGTGGACCGCGTTCGTGATCGCCGGACTCTTCGCCGGCCTGGCCGGCGCGCTGTTCGCGTTCTCGAAGGGCAGCATCTCGCCGGAGAGCCTGCACGTCGGCAAGTCGATCGACGCGCTCGTCATGGTGCTCCTCGGCGGCGTGCAGACGCTCTCCGGGCCGGTGGTCGGCGCCGCGGTCTTCACCTGGCTGCACGACACCGTCGCGCGCAGCACCGAGTACTGGCGCGCGATGCTCGGCGCCATCATGCTGATCCTCGTGCTGCTGTTCCCGCAGGGCATCGCGGGTTTCGTGCGGCAGTTCGTCTATTCGCGCCGCGACGCGGAGGCCAATCGATGAGCGCCGACGGGCCGCCCCGAGGCGCTCGCCCCCTTCGGGGGGAGGCGACGCAGAGCGTCGCTTCGGGGGGGACGATGAGCGCCGACGGGCCGCCCCGAGGCGCTCGCCCCCGCGAGGGGACGTGGCGCAGGGCGCTGCTTCGGGGGGAGAGATGAGCACGGGCGCGCTCCTCGAGGTCTCCGGCCTGTCGAAGTCCTTCGGCGGCGTCAAGGCGGTCGACGGCATCGACTTCAAGCTCGCGGCCGGGGAACTGCTCGCGCTGATCGGCCCGAACGGAGCCGGCAAGTCGACGACGTTCAACATGGTGAACGGGCAACTGCGGGCCGACACGGGTTCGATCCGGCTGGAGGGCCGCGAGATGATCGGGCTCAAGCCGCGCGAGATCTGGCACCGCGGCGTCGGCCGCACGTTCCAGATCGCCGAGACGTTCTCGTCGCTCACCGTCGTCGAGAACGTCCAGATGGCGCTGATCTCGGCCGATGCGAAGCTCTACGAGATGTGGAACCGCGAGCGCGAAGACCGGAGCGACGATGCCAGGGCGCGGAGCGGGGGGGTCGGGAGGGCGGCGCAGGAGGACAGCCCGTGCAGCGTGCTCGCCTACGGCGACGTGAAGCGCGTCGAACTCGCGATCGCGATGGCGAACCAGCCGAAGCTCCTGCTGATGGACGAGCCGACCGCCGGCATGGCCCCGAAGGAGCGCAACGAACTGATGGCGCTCACCAAGCGTCTCGTCGTCGAGCGCGGCATGGCGGTGCTCTTCACCGAGCACAGCATGGACGTGGTCTTCGCCTACGCCGACCGCATCATCGTGCT
>DAOMBL010000215.1:0-6309 GCA_035427325.1 Casimicrobiaceae bacterium | reverse complement strand
CAGATCGAAGTTCTTGATCGCGCGCGTGCCGAGGAAGCTCGGCTTGGGCGGCGTGTAGGCGGACCAGTCGATGGCGTACTTATTGGCGCGGGCTGCGGCGAGCGTGATGCGCTGCTTCCTCGCCTCGTTGGCGAGATGCGTCTCGCGCACTTTCACGTACTCGGCCTTGATACCGTCGATGTAGGGCTTGCTCTCCGTCTCCGACAGCAGGTTCGAGACCACGCCCACGGCGCGGCTGGCGTCGAGCACGTAGATGGCCTGGCCGCGCTCATAGTTGGGGCTGATCTTGACGGCGGTGTGCACGCGGCTGGTGGTGGCGCCACCGATGAGCAACGGCACGTCGAAGCCCTCGCGCTCCATCTCGGCGGCGACGAAGCACATCTCGTCCAATGACGGCGTGATGAGGCCCGAGAGGCCGATGATGTCGGCCTTCTCCTTCTTCGCCGTCTCCAGGCTCTTGGTAGCCGGCACCATGACGCCGAGGTCGATGACCTCGTAGTTGTTGCACTGGAGCACGACGCCGACGATGTTCTTGCCGATGTCGTGCACGTCGCCCTTGACGGTCGCGAGGACCACCTTTCCCTTCGAGCGGGCCGCGTCGCCCGAGGCGCGCTTCTCCGCCTCGATGAACGGCACCAGGTGCGCGACCGCCTGCTTCATCACGCGCGCGCTCTTCACCACCTGCGGAAGGAACATCTTGCCCGTGCCGAAGAGGTCGCCGACGACGTTCATGCCGTCCATCAGCGGACCCTCGATCACCTCGATCGGGCGGCCGCCGCGCGCGGCCACCGCGACGCGCGCCTCCTCGGTGTCCTCGACGATGAACGTCGAAATGCCCTTGACGAGCGCGTGCGACAGCCGCGATTCGACCGACCCTTCCCGCCAGGCGAGATCCTCGACGGCGTCCTTCGCCCGGCCCTTGAACGTCTCGGCGAACGCGACGAGCCGCTCGGTGGCGTCGGGCCGGCGGTTCAGCACGACGTCCTCGACGCGCTCGCGCAGCGCCGGATCGAGTTCGTCGTAGACGCCGAGCTGTCCGGCGTTCACGATTCCCATCGAAAGCCCGGCGCGGATCGCGTGGTAGAGGAACACCGTGTGGATCGCCTCGCGCACCGGATCGTTGCCGCGAAAGCTGAACGACACGTTGCTGATGCCGCCCGAGACGAGCGCGTGCGGCAGGTGCTCGCGGATCCAGCGCGTCGCCCGGATGAAGTCGACCGCGTAGTTCGCGTGCTCCTCGATGCCGGTCGCGATCGCGAACACGTTGGGGTCGAAGACGATGTCCTCGGCGGGAAATCCGACCTCGTTCACCAGGAGGTCGTAGGCGCGCCGGCACACCGCGATCCGCCGCTCGTAGCTGTCGGCCTGACCCTGCTCGTCGAACGCCATCACGACCGCCGCGGCGCCGTAGCGGCGCACCAGCGTCGCCTGGCGCCGGAACTCGGCCTCGCCCTCCTTGAGCGAGATCGAGTTGACGATCGGCTTGCCCTGCACGCACTTGAGGCCCGCCTCGATCACCTCCCACTTCGACGAGTCGATCATCACCGGCACGCGGGCGATGTCGGGCTCGCCCGCGATGAACGACAGGAAGCGGGTCATCGCCGCCTTGCTGTCGAGCATCGCCTCGTCCATGTTGACGTCGATCACCTGCGCCCCCGCGGCGACCTGTCCGCGCGCGACCTCGACCGCGCCGGCGTAGTCGCCCGCGAGGATCAGGCGTGCGAACGCCTTCGACCCGGTGACGTTGGTGCGCTCGCCGACGTTGACGAACAGCGAGCCCTCGCCGATGTTGAGCGGTTCGAGGCCGGCGAGTCTCATCGGCGTGCCTCCGACGGAGCGAGTCGGGCTGAAGCCCGATGCCGTCGGGCTGAAGCCCGACCCACAGGGGGCGCTGCCGTGGGTCGGCCTTCAGGCCGACATGCGCGAACCTCGCCGATGCAGCGCGCGCAACGGCGTCGGGCTGAAGCCCTGCACCGTCGGGCTGAAGCCCGACCCACAGGGAGATGCGCCGAAGCCGAACACCGTCGGGCTGAAGCCCGCCCCACAGGGAGATGCGCCGACGCGCGTCGGGCTGAAGCCCGACCCACGGCTCTCATGCCGCGGCGCGCAGCGCGGCGTGCGGGACGCGGCGCGGCGCCACGCCTTCGACCGCCGCTGCGATCGCGCGGACGTGCTCGGGCGTCGTGCCGCAGCAACCGCCGACGAGATTGACGAACCCGGCGCGCGCGAACTCGCCGAGGAGCCGCGCGGTCTGCTCCGGCGTTTCGTCGTAGCCGGTCTCCGCCATCGGATTCGGCAGGCCGGCGTTCGGATAGCAGGAGACGTAGGTGTCCGCGACACGCGCGAGTTCCTCGAGATACGGTCGCATCAGCGCCGCGCCCAGCGCGCAGTTGAGGCCGACGAGGAGCGGCTGCGCGTGGCGCACCGAGTTCCAGAACGCCTCGGGCGTCTGTCCCGAGAGCGTCCGGCCCGACGCGTCGGTGATCGTGCCGGACACCACGAGCGGCAACCTCGCCTGGAGGTCGTCGAACAGCGCCGCGATGCCGAACAGCGCGGCCTTCGCGTTCAGCGTGTCGAACACCGTCTCGACCAGCAGGAGGTCGACGCCGCCCTCGACGAGTCCCGCCGCGGCCTCGCGGTAGGCGTCCGCGAGTTCGTCGAAGCCGACGTTGCGCGCCGCCGGGTCGTTGACGTCCGGCGAGATCGACGCGGTGCGGTTGGTCGGTCCGAGGGCGCCGGCGACGAAGCGCGGTCGCGAAGGCGTCCGGGCGGTCCAGGCGTCCGCGCTCGCGCGGGCGATCGCCGCCGCCGCGCGATTGAGTTCGCGCGCGCGCGCGGCGAGGCCGTAGTCGGCCTGCGCGATCGAGGTCGCGGAGAACGTGTTGGTCTCGACGATGTCGGCACCGGCCTCGAGGTACGCGTCGTGGATCTCGCGCACGACGCCCGGCTGGGTCAGCACGAGGAGGTCGTTGTCGCCCCGGAGATCGTGCGCGTGGCCGGCGAACCCGCAGGCGCGCGGCCCGCGGAAGTCGTCCTCGGACAGCCTGCGCCGCTGGATCTCGGTGCCCATCGCGCCGTCGAGGACCAGGATGCGCCGGTCGAGCAGCGCGGCGAGTTCGTTCGTGCGGTCGGGTTGCATCGCCTGCGGGAATCGTGTGCCCCGCTTCTCGCGAGCCGGGCTTCGGGTGCCGGGATTCTAGCAGCGAGGTCGCCGCGCCTCGCGTGCGCGGTTATAACGATAGTGGCCTGTGGAATGAGCAGTCGCGTGCTAGTGTCCGGACCATCGTCCCGCCCCCTCCCCGCCATGAAGCACCTGAAGCCCAAGGAAGCGAGCGAGTTCCTGCACCAGCATCCCCAGGCGGTGTTCGTCGACTGCCGCAGCGAGATGGAGTACCTGTTCGTCGGTCACCCGGTCGGCGCGCGGCACGTCGCGTGGAACGACGGCCCCGACTGGGAGGTCAATCCGCACTTCGTCGGGCAGGTGAAGAAGATCGCGAGCATGAACCGGCCGATCGTGCTGATCTGCCGCAGCGGCCACCGTTCGGTCGACGCCGGACTCGCGCTCGAGGAAGCCGGCTTCCGGGAGGTATACAACGTGCTCGACGGCTTCGAGGGACCGCTCGACGACGAACACCACCGCGGCACGCTGTCGGGCTGGCGCAAGGAAGGCCTGCCCTGGGAACAGCTCTGACGCCGTCGACCGTCCGCTGACCCGGCCCGCCTCCGGTCGCCCCGGAGCGCGGCGTCACCGGCCGTTCGACGGCTTCCCGCGCAGCGTCTGCGACGGCAGTTCGCCGAACATCTGCTTGTACTCGGTCACGAAGTGGCCGAGGTGCCAGAAGCCCCATCGCGCCGCGGTGTCCTGCACCGTACCGGCCCCCGGAGCGCCGCCCCGGAGTTCGCGCCGGACGCCGTTCAGCCGCATCGCGCGCAGGAACCACACCGGCTTGATGCCGAGCACCTCCTGGAAGCTGTACTGCAGCGTGCGCCGGCTCACGCCGAGTTCGCGGCACAGGTCCGCGACGGTGATCGGCTCGGCGATCCGCGAGCGCATGTGGTTCTTCGCGGCATCGACGATGTGCTGGCGCCGTTCGCGCGCGTCGGCGGGCCGCGGCGCCGCGTCGTCGACGACGGCGGCGACGACCGCACCGAGCATCGACTGTTCGAGAACGCGCTGGGACTGGCGGTACCGGAACGCCGACGGATTCACCTCCGCCGACTGCAGCACCGAGGTCAGCAGCCGGCCGAACTCGTCGCGACGCGACACGCCCGGCCGGAGCACGCCGTTGCCCGCGAACGCCGGCGCGAGGTCGCGGTGTTCGACTTCCCGCGCGTGCCGTTCGAGCGAGTGCTCGTCCACGACCAGCGCGACGATGTCGAAGCCGCGCGGGGCGTAGAAGTCGAGTTCGTCGGCGGACCCGAGCGTGATGAGCGCATCGGCGTCGACGGCCGCGCCGCGAAATCGCGACGCGCCTGCGAGCCGCATCGGGACGCCGATCGCGCGCGAACCTCCGCGCGGCGCGCCCGCCTCGTGCACCGCCTGGTTGGTCGTTTCGCGGAAGAGCTGCACGCCCGGGAACCGGATCTCGTGCAGGCTGCCGACGAAGCGTCCCGGCGACAGCTGCTCGTAGACCTGGTCCCAGCCGCGCAGGTTCGCGGCCTGCTCGTCGACGTCCGAACTGGTCGCGTGCGTGATCGACCAGGGCGCGAGTTCCCCGTCGTCGCCGGCCGGCGGCGTCGGGTTCGCGCGCAGTCGTTCGCGGGCGACCATCAGCGATGCGTCCTGACGCACATCCGGGGTTTCTCCGAGTCGCCGCGACCACGGCATCGCCGCCATCGGCGCGACGGGCGTCGCGCCGCCCCGCGGCACGCATGCGACGGTCCCGCGAAGCGGTTCGCCATTCATTGATGTAGCTCAAGGGTGCGACCGCGCGCTTGCCGTTTTGGGATAACGGAGGTGCCCGCGCGTCGAGAACAATCGCGCAACACGGTGCCCGGCGGGCATCGCGAACGCTGCATTCGCGCGGATGCCCTCGGGATCGTGCCGATGCTGCGTTGCAACAGCGCAGGAGGAGGAGCGTCGGCCGATCGGCCGACGCCCGCATCGCGTTCCGGCGGCGCCCGTGCGCAGGCCGGTCGCATCGACGAGCGAGGGGAATGCGGATGAAACGACCACGTCAACCGAACGCGCGCGCCCGGGGGCTCGCGCTCGCCCTGGCCGTCGCCATCGCGCCGGGCGCCTGGGCCGCGGTGAGCGAACAGGAAGCCGCGCAGCTCGGCAAGACGCTGACTCCGGTCGGCGCCGAGCGCGCCGGCAACAAGGAGGGAACGATCCCCGAATGGACGGGCGGCACGATGACCGCGCCCGCCGGCTGGAAGCCCGGGCAGAAGCGGATCGACCCGTTCGCGGCGGACAAGCCGCTCTATTCGATCGACGCGTCGAACGTCGACAAGTACAAGGACAAGCTCTCCGAAGGCCAGATGACGCTGGTGAAGCAGCTCAAGGGCTACCGGATGGACGTCTATCCGACGCGGCGGAGCTGCGGGTTCCCGGACTTCGTCTACGAGCGGACCCGGATCAACGCGCGCGAGTCGAGGCTCGCGTCGAACGGCTGGGGTCTCGAGAAGGCGATCGGCGCGGCGATCGTGTTCCCGATCCCCAAGTCCGGCGCCGAAGCGGTGTGGAACCACAAGATCCGCTACATGGGCGAGGGCCGCATCGAGCACTACGCGACGATCTTCTCGAACCGCAACGGCGCGTTCACCCCGCTCGTCCAGGACCAGTGGACCTGGGTGCCGTTCCACTCGCCGAAGAACAAGGGGGTCGAGGACGTCGGCGGCGTCGAGATGAAGCTCCTGAACGCGGTCGTGTCGCCGGCCGCGCGCGCGGGCGAACTGATCCTCGCGCACTGGTTCTTCAACGAACCCTCGGACGCCTGGCTCTACTTCCCGGGCCAGCGCCGCACGCGCCGCGCGCCGTCGTTCGCCTACGACAACCCGGTGCCGGGCTACGAGAACCTCGAGACCGTCGACGCGTATCCGATGTACGCCGGCGCGATGGACCGCTACGACTGGAAGCTCCTCGGCAAGCAGGAACTCTTCCTTCCCTACAACAGCTTCAAGCTGATCGACAAGAGCCGCAAGTACACCGACGTCTACCTCGGCGACTTCATCAACCGCGACGTGATGCGCTACGAGCTGCACCGCGTCTGGAAGGTCGAGGCGACGGTCAAGCAGGGCATGCGCCACCAGATCGCGCGCCGCGTGTTCTACCTCGACGAGGACAGCTGGGCGCTGATGGTCGCCGAC
>DAOMBL010000214.1:0-6333 GCA_035427325.1 Casimicrobiaceae bacterium | reverse complement strand
CGTTGCCGGTCGCGCCCTTCGCGTACGGGCAGCCGCCCAGCCCCGCGACGCTCGAATCGAAGGTGGCGATGCCCATCTCGAGGCTCGCGTAGACGTTGGCGAGCGCCATCCCGTAGGTGTCGTGGTAATGACCGCTCACCTCGTCGATCGGGTAGACGGCGAGCGCGGCTTCCAGCGCACGCTTGGTCGCGCCGGGCGTCCCGACGCCGATCGTGTCGGCGACGCCGACGTGCTCGACGCCGATTCCGTGCATCAGGCGCGCGACGTAGCCGACCGCCTCCGGCTTGACCTCGCCTTCGTAGGGACAGCCCAGGCAGCACGAGATCGCCCCGCGCACCTTCATGCCGGCGTCGCGCGCCGCGCGGGCGACCGGCGCGAACCGCTCGATCGACTCGGCGATCGAGCAGTTGATGTTCCTCTGCGAGAACGCCTCGCTCGCGGCGCCGAACACGACCACCTCGTCCGCCTTCGCGGCCAGCGCTCCCTCGAACCCCTTCATGTTCGGCACCAGCACCGAGTAGCGCACGCCGGGCGTGCGGCGCACGCGTGCCATCACGTCCGCGGCGTCCGCCATCTGCGGCACCCACTTCGGCGAGACGAACGACGTCGCCTCGATCCGGGTGAGCCCCGCGTCGGCCAGTGCCTCGATCAGCGCGACCTTGACCTCGGTCGGGACGACGGCCTTCTCGTTCTGCAGGCCGTCGCGCGGACCGACATCGACGATCCGCACGCGGGAGGGGAGGCAGGACGGGGACATGGGGGTCAGTAGCCGCGGCCGGGATCGACGACGCCGGTGATCGCCTCGCCGCGCTCGAGCGCCTCGAGCTTCGCGGCGACCTGCGCGACGGAGAGGGCGAGGTCGGTGACCGCCGACACGTGCGGCGTGATCGTGATGTCCGGATGATGCCAGAACGGGTGGTGCGCCGAGAGCGGCTCGTCGCGGAACACGTCGAGCGTCGCGTGCGCGAGGCGGCCGCGGTCGAGCGCTGCGACGAGATCCTCGTCGACGACGAGGTCGCCCCGGCCGAGGTTCACGATCCGGGCGCCCGCGGGCATCGCGGCGAACGCGGCGGCGTCGAGCAGCCCGCGCGTGTCCGGCGTCGAGGGGAGGAGCCCGATGACGACCGCGGAGCGCGCGAGGAAGGCCGCGAGCCGGTCGCGCCCGGCGAACGACTCGACACCCGGCCAGGCGTGCGGTGACCGGCTCCAGGTGGCGAGCGGGAAGCCGAACGGCGCGAGCGCGTCGACGACCGCGCGGGCGAGCACGCCGGCGCCCAGGACGCCGACCCCGAACGACGCCTTGTCGCGACGCGGAAGCGGCGCCCAGCGGCCGTCGCGCCGGGCGCCCTCGTAGTGTTCGAAGTCACGGTACGCGTGGAGCACGACGAGCGTCGCATACTCGGCCATCTGCGCCGCCATGCCCGCGTCCTCGAGACGCACGACGGGGATCCCGCGCGGCAGCGTCGGCAGCGCGAGCAGCGCGTCGACGCCCGCGCCGAGGTTGAAGATCGCCCGGCGCACGCGCACCCGCCGGAACGGCTCGGCGCCGGGCTTCCAGACGAGCGCGAAATCGACTTCCGCCGGCGCATCGTCCGGCCACAGGTGGAACCTCGCGGCCGGCAGCCGCGCGGCGAAGGCGTCGCGCCAGCGCTCGGCGCGCGCGGCCACCGCGACGAGCGCGTTCACGCGGCGGGCGGATCCTCGAGGTCGACGAGATCCGCCCCCTCGGACACGCGGTCGCCGACGCGGAAGTGGATCGCGGCGACGATGCCGGCGGCGGGCGCCACGATCGAGTGCTCCATCTTCATCGCCTCCAGCACGACGAGCGGCGCGCCGCGCTCGACGCGGTCGCCGACCTTCGCCGGAACGGCGACGATCGTCCCCGACATCGGCGCGGCCAGGTGCCCGGCGTGCACTTCCTCCTCGCCCGCGTGCGCGAGCGGATCGACGAACGCCAGGCGGCGGCGCATGCCGGGCGCGAACACGAGCCGATCGTCGCCGAGCCGCACGACCGTTGCGCCGATCCTGCGCTCCCCGGTGTCGAGCGACCAGCCTTCCGCCGCGCGCATCGCCCGAACCACGGTGCGCCTGCCGTCGATCTCGACCGCGACCTCGGGCAGCGAGCCGGTCACCCTGACCTCGCACCGCGCATCGCCGTCCAGGTAGCGCAGGACCACCGCGTGCGAGGCGCTGTTCACCCACCAGGCGTCGGTTTCGCGCCAGGGAGAATGCGGGGCCGACGGGTCGTCGACCGCCGCCTCCACGAGGTGCGCGAGTTCGTCGATCGCCGCGGCGACGAGCGCGAGCGCGGGCGTGCGCCCGGCCGGCGGGAACAGCGCGCCGTGGTGCTTCTCGATCAGGCCGGTGTCGAGGCGGCCGGTGGCGAACGCCTCGTGCGCGACGACGCGTTCCAGGAACGCGACGTTGGTCGACACGCCCGCGATCTCGCACTCGGCGAGGGCGGCGAGCATCGTCGCGCAGGCGCGCTCGCGATCCTCGCCCCAGACGACCAGTTTCGCGAGCATGGGGTCGTACCACGGCGAGACCTCGTCGCCCGAAGAGAACCCGGTGTCGATCCGCACGCGCGCGGAGGGCTCGGGCATGCGCCAGTGCGCGATGCGGCCGATCGAGGGCAGGAACCCGCGGTCCGGATCCTCCGCGTAGAGCCGCGCCTCGATGGCGTGGCCACGGATCGCGAGTTCGTCCTGCGCGAGCGGCAGCGGTTCGCCGGCGGCGACGCGCAGTTGCCACTCGACGAGGTCGAGGCCGGTGACCATCTCGGTGACCGGATGCTCGACCTGCAGCCGCGTGTTCATCTCCATGAAGTAGAAGCGGCCGTCCTGCTCGGCGATGAACTCGACCGTGCCGGCGCCGACGTAGCCGATCGCCTTCGCGGCCGCGACGGCGGCCTCGCCCATGGCGCGCCGCCGTTCCCGCGTCATCCCCGGGGCGGGCGCTTCCTCGAGCACCTTCTGGTGGCGACGCTGCACCGAGCAGTCGCGCTCGAACAGCGACACCACGCGGCCGTGGGTGTCGCCGAACACCTGGATCTCGATGTGGCGCGGCGAGGTGAGGTAGCGCTCGACGAGCACCCGGTCGTCGCCGAATCCGGCGAGCGCCTCGCGCTTCGCGGAGGCGAGCGCGCCGGCGAATTCCTCCGCGGCGCGCACGATCTTCATGCCCTTGCCGCCGCCGCCCGCGGTCGCCTTGATCAGGACCGGGAAGCCGATCGCGGCGGCCTCCCGCGCGAGCCGCGCCGGATCCTGGTCGTCGCCGTGGTAGCCCGGCACGAGCGGCACGCCGGCCTCGCCCATGATCGCCTTCGCCGCGGACTTCGAACCCATCGCCGCGATCGCGGAGGGCGGCGGACCGATGAACACGACGCCCGCCCCGGCGCAGGCTTTCGCGAACCCCTCGTTCTCCGACAGGAAACCGTAGCCCGGGTGGATCGCCTGCGCGCCGCAGGAACGCGCGATCGCGAGGATGCGCGCGCCGTCGAGGTAGCTCTCGCGCGGCGGGGGCGGGCCGAGCCGGTGCGCTTCGTCGCAGGCCGCGACGTGGGCGGCGTTCGCGTCCGCGTCGGAGTAGACGGCGACGGTCCGGATGCCGAGACGGCGCGCGGTGCGCGCGACGCGGACCGCGATCTCGCCCCGGTTCGCGATCAGGATCTTCGTGAACATCTCAGGCGCTCCCGCCAGCGCCGGCACGCCGCGCGGGGAGGCGCCGGACCACGGCGCGCGCGTTCACGTCGGGCTCCCGTTGCGTCGCGTGCCCGCGAGACCCGCGATGCGATCGAAGAAGCGGGCGATCAGGCGGAAGAGTTTCGGCACGAGCCAGATCATCAGCAGCACCGAGGCGACGACGATGCCGAGCGCGACCCAGGGATAGGCCCACGCGAGCCAGAGCACGGTGCCGACCGCGAGGTCCTCGCCGAACGACGCCGCCCAGTTCGAGAACGGCTCGGGCGAGGTGTTGATCGCCATCCGGCTGCCGGCCTTCGTCAGGTGGCTGCCCGCCGCGAGCGTGCCGCCCAGGATCGCCGCAGCGAGCGTGGCCGCCGCCGAACTGTCGCCGAACACGCTCGCCGCCAGCGCCGCGCCGGCGGGAATGCGCACGAAGGTCTGTACCGCGTCCCAGGCCGTATCGACGCCCGGGATCTTGTCGGCGAAGAACTCGACCGCGAACATGAATCCCGATGCGGCCAGCACGAAGGGATGGGTGAGCACGGCGAGGCCGCCGGGCAGCGGAACCCAGCCCAGGTACCCCAGTCCGCCGACGATGAACAGCACCGCGTAGAGCCGGATGCCCGACGCCCATCCGAGCGTCGCGGCCAGCGCGACCAGCTGCCAGGTGTCGAAGCTGTCGACGGCGCTCATCGTCGCGCGGTCAGCGTTCGACTTTCGCCGGCATCCACGCGGGACGGCGCTTCTCGAGGAACGCGCCGACGCCCTCGCGCGCCTCGTCGGTGGCGCGCACGCGTGCGATCCGCTCGGCGGGGTCGGCGATCACCTCGCCGTCGATCGGCCGGCCCGAGATCGCCCGGAGAAGCAGCTTCGCCTCCCGCTGCGCCCGGGGTCCGGCGAGCATCAGCGCGTCGAGCACGGCGTCGGTGCGCGCGCCGAGGCCGGACGGCGCCACGACTTCGTGCAGCAGACCGATTCTCTGGGCCTCCGCGGCGTCGAAGCGTTCGCCGGACACGAAGTAGCGCCGGGCCTGGCGCGCGCCGATCGCCGCCAGGACGTACGGCCCGATCGTCGCCGGGATGATGCCGAGCTTCACTTCCGACAGCGCGAAGATCGCCTCGCTCGATCCGATCGCGATGTCGCAACAGGCGATGAGCCCCACCCCGCCGCCGAACGCGTTGCCCTGGACGCGGGCGAGCGTCGGCTTCCCGCAGGTCGCGATCGCCGAGAGCATCGCGGCCAGCGCGTGCGCATCGGCGAGATTCTCGGCCCGGCCGTAGCCGGCCACGCGGCGCATCCACTCGAGGTCCGCGCCCGCGCAGAAACTCGGCCCCGACGCGTGGAGCAGGACCGCGCGCACCGCGGGATCCTCGTCCGCCTGCCGGAACGCCTCGGTCAGCTCGGTGATCAGGACCTCGTCGAACGCATTGTGGATCCTCGGCCGCGCGAGGCCGACCATGCGAACGCCGTCGCGCTGCGCCACCTCCAGCGTGGTCCACGCGCCGGTCGTCGTCGTGCCGTTCGTCGCCATCGTGCGCTACATCCTGAAGACGCCGAAGCGCGTGGGCGCGATCGGCCGGTTGAGGGAAGCCGAGATCGCGAGCGCGAGGACGCGCCGCGTGTCGGCCGGGTCGATGACGCCGTCGTCCCACAGGCGAGCGCTGGCGTAGTACGGGTGACCCTCGCGGTCGTACTGCGCGCGGATCGGCGCCTTGAACGCCTCCTCCTCGTCCGCGCTCCAGGTGCCGCCCTTCGCCTCGATCGCGTCGCGGCGGATCGTGGCGAGCACGGTCGCCGCCTGCTCGCCGCCCATCACCGAGATGCGCGCGTTCGGCCACATCCACAGGAAGCGCGGCGCGTACGCGCGGCCGCACATGCCGTAGTTGCCGGCGCCGTAGCTTCCGCCGATGATCACGGTGAACTTCGGCACCTGCGCGCAGGACACCGCGGTGACCAGCTTGGCGCCGTCCTTCGCGATGCCGCCCGCCTCGTACTTCTTCCCGACCATGAAGCCGGTGATGTTCTGCAGGAACACGAGCGGGATGCCGCGCTGGCAGCACAGCTCGACGAAGTGGGCGCCCTTCTGCGCGGACTCGCCGAAGAGCACGCCGTTGTTCGCGAGGATGCCGACCGGATAGCCCCACAGGTGCGCGAAGCCGGTGACGAGCGTCGTGCCGTAGCGGGCCTTGAACTCGTCGAGTTCGCTCGCGTCGACGATCCGGGCGATCACCTCGCGCACGTCGTAGGGCTTGCGGATGTCGGCGTTGATGACGCCGTGGAGTTCCAGGGCGGGGTAGCGCGGCTCGGCGGGCGGACGGGTCGGCACCGTGGCGCGCCGCGGCGGCTCGAGCTTCGCGACGATCGAGCGGACGATCGCGAGCGCGTGGTGGTCGTCGAGCGCGAAGTGATCGGCGACGCCCGAGACGCGCGTGTGGACGTCGGCGCCGCCCAGCTCCTCGGCGCTGACGATCTCGCCGGTCGCCGCCTTCACGAGCGGCGGGCCGCCGAGGAAGATCGTGCCCTGCTCGCGCACGATGATCGACTCGTCGGCCATCGCCGGCACGTACGCGCCGCCCGCCGTGCACGAGCCCATCACCGCCGCGATCTGCGGGATGCCCTCGGCCGACATCGTCGCCTGGTTGTAGAAGAT
>DAOMBL010000213.1:0-6342 GCA_035427325.1 Casimicrobiaceae bacterium | reverse complement strand
GGACGCTCTTCACGGCGCCCGAGCCGATGTCGATGCCGATCGTGATGGTCATGGTCTCTCCCGGATGCCTCGGTTCACGCCCTGGCCTCGGCGACCTTGCCCTCTTCGACCACGGCGCGCCAGGCGAAGGTCGCGCCGCCGAGCGCACCGGTGTAGATCGAGTCGGGGTCGATGTTGAGCGTGATCTCGCCGTAGTTCTCGAACACGAGTTCCTTCAGCGCCTTGACCGCGGCCTCGTTCTTCGCCACGCCGCCGGTGAAGGTGAACTCGTTGCGGATGCCGCCCGAGCGCGCGAGGATCGACATCGCGCGCAGGATGATCGCGCGGTGGAGGCCGGCCATGATGTCCTCGCGCTTGTCGCCGAGCGACAGGCGGTCGCGGAGTTCCGCGCCGGCGAACACCGTGCAGGTCGAGTTGATGCGGATGGTCTTGGTCGACTTCATCGCGAGCGGACCGAGTTCGTGCAGACCCATGTTCATCTCGTCCGCGATGTAGCCCAGGTAGCGTCCGCATCCTGCCGCGCAGCGGTCGTTCATCTGGAAGCTCTCGACGATGCCGTGCGGGTCGACCTGGATCGCCTTGGTGTCCTGCCCGCCGATGTCGAGCACCGTCGCCGTGCGCGGGTACATCACGTGCGCGCCCAGGCCGTGGCACAGGATCTCGGAGCGGATGTGCTCCTTCGAGAACGGCAGCCGCGCGCGCCCGTAGCCGGTGCCGACGACGTAGGTCTCCTCCATCGGCGTGTCGAGGATGCCCTTGATCGGGGCCTCGACCCGGTCGCGGCGTCCGGCGGTGGACGGCAGGGCGACGAAGGTGCGCTCCAGCGCGCTGGCGAGGTGGCGGCGCACCGACTCGCCGTAGACGCGGTTCTCGACCTCGATGATCGAGCGGTCGAACACGTTGAGCAGGAAGTCGTAGCGGATGCCCGCCTCCTTCGCGACCGTCTCGCCGGTCGCGAGGTAGACGCTGCCGGCGATGTCGCGGAAGAAGTCGCTCTTGCGCTTCGCGCCGGGGGCGAAGAGCCCGGGCGCCTCCTGCTGCATGCGCCGGAACACCTCGGCGAGCGCGGCTGCGACGTCCTTCGCGGCGTCGCCGAACTTGGCGCCCTCGACGTTGCGCTGGCAGGTCGCCTCGAGGTCGGCGAGCTGCTCGAGGTACTGCTCGAGGCGGAAATCGCGCTCGAGCTGGCCGAGGAATCCGTCGAGTTCCCCGTTCAGCGCGCCGGTCTTCGCGAGCGACTGCCGGAACAGGTGGAAGCGGCCGTTGACCAGTGCCTCCTGCTTGGCGACGGCCGCGGCGGTGTCGTAGTTCGACCGCGAGTTGGTGATTCCGCGGCCGAGGACGTTCTGGTCCTCGTCGATGACGACCGCCTTGGTCGTCGTCGAGCCCAGGTCGATGCCGATGAAGCAGCGCATGCGGTGCTCCTCAGTGCGCGGCCGCGGCGGCGGCGCGCTTCTGCTTGACCATCTGGAAGTAGCTCTCGAGGCGGTTCTTGACGTTCGCCGCCGAGAAGTAGCGCGGATCGACGAGGTCGGTCTCGATGAACGCGGCGGGCTTGCCGGTGCGCTTCTCGACCTCGCGCAGGATCAGGAGCTGGCCCGCCGAGAAGCTGTTGCAGCTCTTGATCGAGTTGATGAGGAGCCCGTCGGCCTGGTACTCGTCGATGTACTTGCAGATCATGTCGATCCGCGACGGCAGGTTGAGGTTCGTGTAGCAGCCGAGGCAGTAGTCGGCGAGCGACTCGAGCGGGTTCGCGGCGTCGTGCCGGAAGCCGAAGTCGTAGAGGCCGCCGACCTTCGAGTAGGTCGAGGCGACGACGACCGCGCCCTCGTCGTAGAACATCTTCCAGAAGTCGCGGAAGCTGGTCCAGTTCGGCGGCCCCTCGGTGACGAGCCGGTACTTCTCCTCGCCCATCTCGCCGTCCGGCGTGATCGGGCCCTTGCCGAGCCGCACGCGCTCCTCGATCTCCTGGCGCAGCACGCTGTAGTACTGGGTGGCCTCCGGGGTCCCGCGGAACGCGGTGAAGATCGGGCCGATGTAGTAGACGGCGCCGAAGTAGCCGTCGATCGGCGAGGGCCGGTTCTTCGCCGACTGAAGCACCCGGACGAGATCCTCCTCGGCCTTCTCGGACTCGCGCATGTACTGGCGGAGCCGGTCGATGTCGAACTTGACCCCGGACACGCGCTCGAGCGTCGGGATCACGGTCTCCCTCAGCTGCTTGACGACGTAGTTGCGCATGTTCGGATCGATCTTCCCGTCGCCCTGGTAGGGGACGTGCAGCATCACCGTCTCGCAGCCGTACTTGTGCCGGATCAGCTCGAACCACTTCATGAACGTGAAGCAGCCGGTGTAGGAGAGCAGCAGCACGTCGGGCTTCGGCAGCGGGTCGCCGGTCGGTCCGATCTCGCCGCCCATCATCATGCCGAGGTCGGCCTTGACGTAGGTGCAGACGTCCTCGGACTGGCCGTCGCGCTCGGCGTCCATGATGAACTTGCCGGACTTCTTGCGCATGCCGTTCTGCAGCGCGTTGGTCTCGGGCAGGCTCCGCGCGAAGTCGAAGCACATCAGGAGTTCGTTCAGGTTGCCCGGGACGAAGGTCGCCGACACCTTGCGGTTGTTCGCGCGGGCGGTGGCGAGCTCCATGTAGTTCTTGTTGATGAGCTCCTTCTGCAGCCACATCGCGTCCTCCTTCTGGACGTTCTGCGGCTTCTTCGTGGCGGCGGGCGTCGCGGCGGTGGCGGTCATCGGTGGGCCTCTGGCGGTACGGTGGGGGCGCGTCGGGCGGCGCGGCTTACGCGGCCGACCACAGCTTGATCGAGTCGGCGAAGGTGCCGGCCTGCTCGCGGATCGGCGCCATCTGGCCGGTGTTCTCGGCGTACTTGAACGCGGTGTACGGGATGCCGTGCTTCGCGAGCACGTCCTGCAGCATCGGGCGCTCGAGCAGCGCCGGGTCGCAGAACGACGGGGCGGCGAACACCACGCCCTCCGCGCCGCCGGTCTTCACCTGTTTCAGCAGGAAGCGCCCCTTGTCCTCGCGCCTCTCGTCGTACTTGGCGGCGGTCGATGCCGACCGGTGCAGGAACGCCTTCGAGAGTTCCTCGAGCGGCTTGCCGTCGGTCGGGACGTCGTCGAGCAGCCAGCGCGTGACCAGCATGAAGTCGTCGTCGACCACGTAGCAGCCGGCCATCTCGATCGACTTGATGAGACCGAGCGGCGGCTGCTCGCAGAACGAGCCGTTGATCACCACGCGCGCGTTGTCGCGCTTCGGCCGCGGCAGCTTGTCGACTTCGGCGAGGTACTCGCGCACGCGTTTCGTGTGGTCCTCCGGCGGCAGCACCATGCCCGCGCGGAGCAGCAGGTAGACCTCGGTGGTCGGCGCCTGCCAGGGCTTCTCCGCGCGGTACGCGTAGAGGTCGCGGATCGCGGCCCGGTTCTCGTTGTAGACCGCGATCGACGCGTTCAGCTCCGCGTCGGTGATCGGCGTGCCGCGCAGCGCAGCGAGCCCGTCGCGCAGCACCTCGAGTTCGTGCACGTAGTAGTTGCCGCCGATCGCGTCCTGGTAGTTCTGCGGGACGTCGAAGTAGCGGACGTACTTGTCCTTGAACAGGATCTGCCACATGCCGGACAGGTTGCGGATCACGTCGCAGATCGACGGGAAGAGCATCCCGTCGAGGCAGTCGAGCCGGCCGGTGAGGCCCAGTTCGATCGTCGAGCGCGGGATCCGGCAGATGTAGCTCTGGTAGTAGGCGTCGCCCTGGATCACCTCGAGGCCGTCGCCGCCGCCCAGGATCCCGACCGGCAGCATGCCCGCCGCGTGGACGATCTCGCGCGGCACGTAGACCGGCATGTAGCCGATCGCCTTGCGACCCGGCGCGGCGGCCTTCCACTGCTTGACCGCGTTGAAGTCGAGGTCCTCGAACATCGCCTGGCAGGCTTCGACGATCTGGACGGCGCGGGGCGGGGTAGGGGTGCTCATCAGTGGTGCTCCCAGGCGGGCGGGCGGCGCGCGAGGAAGGCGGCGAGCCCCTCGTTCGCGTCCCGCGTGTTCATCAGTCCCTGCAGGTAGAGCTTCTCGACCGCGGCGAGGCCGGCGCGGATCGCGTCGATGCGCCCGAGCCTCGCGGCGCGCAGCGCGTAGCGCAGCGAGGCCGCGCTCTTGCCGGCGAGGTGCGCGTCGAACCACGCGAGCGCGGCCGCGGCCGGGTCGTCGGCGATCGCGTGGACGAGGCCCATCGCGCGCGCCTCCTCGGCGCCGACCGACCGGCCGGACAGCAGCAGGTCCTCGGCGGCGGCCGCGTTGACGCGGTAGGGAAGGAGCACGGACGCGGCCGGCGCGAACACGCCGAGCTTCATCTCCGGCTGGCCGAGTTGCGCGTCGGGCGCGGCGAAGACCAGGCTGCCGGCCATCGCGACCTCGAGTCCGCCGCCCAGGCACTGGCCGCGCACCGCGACGAGGATCGGCGCCGGAAACTCGAGCATCGCCATCACGAGCGCGTGCAGCGTCGCGAGCATCGCGCCGCAGGTCGCCGGCAGGTGCTCCTCGACGCTCGCGCCGAAGCTGAAGTGCGGCCCCTCGGAGCCGAGGAGCACGCCGCGCAGCGTCGCGGTCCCGGCGTGCGCGGCGAGCGCTTCGCGCAGCGCCCCGATCATCGCGGCGTCGACGATGTTCGCCTTCGGGCGCGCGAGCGTGAGGCGCAGCAGCGCGCCGTCGCGCTCGAGGGAGACCGACAGGGGCGCAGCGGTCATCGGCTCACCCGCGCGCGCCCGGCATCAGGCCGTCGGTGAACGACTCGTTCCACGCCTGCCCGCGCGCGAGCGCCTGGCGCAGCGCGACGAAGTCGACCTCGCGCGATTCCTTCGTGCCCTCGTTGAACGCCCGGAAGCCCGCGCGGGCCTCGGTCATCATGTTGAGGGCGAGCCAGGCGCGCGAGTTCTCCTTGTTGCGGTTCCATGCGTCGAGCTTGGGCTTGCGCAGTTCCTCGAGCGTCTTGGTCGTGCAGTCGGGGAAGGTCAGCAGCATCTTCGCGCACAGTTCCTCGACCTTCGCGTCGAGGAGCGAGAGGTCGACCGTGCCGCGCGCGAGCGTCGCCTTGCCCTCCTTGAGCGCCTCGCCGGTCTTCGGCTCGCCGAACACGAAGCGCCCGTAGGCGTCGGTCATGCGCTCGGTCTCGACCAGCGGGTTGGCGACGTAGTGGCCGTCCACGCGCAGCGCCGGCACGAGGTCGGTCAGGATGCCCATCTGGTAGGCCTTGTGGGCCGAGAACGGCTCGCACAGCACGCAGGCCGCCATCGCGCGCTCGGCGCCGACGATCACCGGCAGGAAGTCGGTCGCCCCGCCGATCGGCGCGGAGCCGTGCTTCGGGCCGGCCTGGCCGAAGCGCGCGAGGTCCTGCGCGACCGAGAAGTCGCAGGCCATGCCGATCTCCTGGCCGCCGCCGATGCGCATGCCGTTCACGCGGCAGATCACCGGCTTGTCGCAGGCGAGGATCGCGCTCACCATGTCGTTGAAGAGCCGCATGTACTGCCGGTACTCCTGCGGGTGGCCCGCGTAGTACTCGGCGTATTCCTTCGTGTTGCCGCCGGTGCAGAACGCCTTGTCGCCGGCGCCGGTGAACACGACCGCGTTGACATCGCGCATGTCGGAGGCGGCGCGGAACGCGAGGATCACGCCCTTCACCATCTCGGTCGTGTACGAGTTGTATTGCGCCGGGTTGTCGAGGGTGATCCAGGCGTTGTAGAGGCCCTCGGCGACGCGGCCGTCGGGCGTGCGCGCGCTGCGCCGTTCGAGGCGGACGCCCGGCCGCGCGGGATCGGCGACGAGGTCGTGGTCGATGAAGGCGCGGTGGCGGTCGGGTGCGTTCATGCGGCGTTCCTTCAGGCGGGGACGAGCACCGCGCGCCTGCGGATCGCGCGGTGGTGCACGGCGTCGAAGACGCGGTTGATCTCGGCGAGCGGGTGGGTCTCGACGAACGGGGCGAGCGCGACCTTGCCCTCGAGCACGAGGTCGAGCGCGCCGGGGTAGGCGTCGGGCGGGCAGCCCCAGTTGCCGAGCGCGCGGGCGTCGAACGCCATCAGGTTCGACAGCCGCACCTCGACCTTGTCCATCGTGAAGCCGACCACCGAGAGCGTCGCGCCGTGCACGAGGAGGCTCCACGCGGTGAGCTGTCCCGCCGCGGTGCCCGAGCACTCGAAGACGAACCACTCGGTGGGCCGGAGCCCCTGCGCCTTCGCGAACGACGCGATCGCGGACTTGAGGCCCTTCGCGTCGTGCGCCTTCGCGTTGAGCGTCAGCCATGCGCCGTGGGACGCGATCGAGGCGAGCTTGGCGTCGTCGACGTCGAT